>NZ_JBSGFD010000105.1:0-29503 GCF_053603215.1 Kitasatospora sp. NPDC004240
CGGCTTGCTCGGTGCAACGGGTTCGAAGTTACGGGGGCCTCGGGGCCGGTTTCAAGGATTCGGAGGTTCGGGCAGCTCAGGGTGCTGTTACCGGCTGTAAGGATCAAGGAAATGGGATGATTTGAAGGCAAATGCCCCGATTTGCAAGATCGAACAGGGCGGGGAAGTGGCCCGGGCCACACCATCACCCCTGTGAGGCCGCGCACACGGTCGACAGCGCGTCACCTCCGATGGGCCGCCCGTCGCGAAATCACCGGACGCCGGAAGACCCCGGGTGGCCCGCACCACAGCCGTCACCCCGAGCAAGTCGCCCGGGCACGCTCCGTGGCCGAACCGGCCTACCCGGAGCGGTAGTCGGTGAGCAGGAGGGCGATGTCGTCCGAGCGGTGCGGGGAGCGGCTGGCCTTGCGCAGCAGGTGGTCGGCGAGCTCCTCCAGGTCGCCCGCGCGGGCGTGGGCCAGGGTGGCCCGCAGCTCGTCGATGCCCAGATCGATGTCGCTGCCGCGTTCCTCGATGAGGCCGTCGGTGTACAGGGCGAGGACCGAGCCGCGGGGGAGGTCCAGCCGGGTCTCCGGGTACGTGCTGTCGCCGAGGGCGCCGAGGAGCGGTCCGCCCTCCAGCTCCAGGACGTCGGTGCTGCCGTCGGGGCGGCGCAGCAGGGGCGGGCAGTGCCCGGCGCGGACGGCGTAGGCGCGGTCGGTCCCGGGGTCGACGCGGATGTAGCAGCAGCTGGCGAGCAGCCCGGGGTCGAGGTCGAACAGGATCCGGTTGGTCCCGGCCAGGACGGCACCGGGCGAGTGGCCGGCCGTGGCGAAGGCCCGTACGGCGCTGCGCAGTTGGCCCATGGTGCCGGCCGCCGCGATGTTGTGGCCCTCGACGTCGCCGACCACGAGGGCCACGCCGCCCTCGGTGGGGATCACGTCGTACCAGTCGCCGCCGATGTCCATCCCGCTGGTGCCGGCCAGGTACCGGCCGGTGGTGCGGATGCCCGGGAGGACGGGCAGGCGGTGCGGGAGGAGGGCGTTCTGCAGGCCGTGGGCGAGGGCGGACTTGGCGTCGTAGAGGCGGGCGCGTTCGAGGGCCTGGGCGATCAGGCCGCTGAGCGCGGTGAGGAGGCCTCGGTCCTTGGGGGTGAGGTGGCGGAGGTCGTCGAAGCCGAGCAGGCAGGCGCCGACGGGACGGCTGGCGGCGATGAGCGGCAGGTACGCCCAGGCCCCGATGCCGTCGACGGAGCGGTCCGGACGGGTGTCGTCGGGATCCCCCCGGGCCTCGATGAACAGGGACACCCCGGAGGGCGGCGCGTCCGTCCCGGGCGGCGGGGTGCCGAGCGGGTTGCCCTCCAGCCAGTGCGGGAGGCGGTCGGGGTCGCCGGTGTGGAAGAGCAGGTGCAGCCGGCCGTCCTCGATGGTGTAGACGGCCAGCCGTTGTCCGCCGAAGGCCGGCAGGAGCTGGTCGGCGACGACCGCGCAGACCTCGTCCATGGTGACCGCCTCGGTGAGCGCGCTGCCGAGCTGCATCATGCGGTAGATCGCGCCCAGGCGCGCCGGCTCGGTCCGCTGCGGTTCGGTGAGGACGGGTTCCGGCGGGGCCGTCGGGTGGTCGGAGGTGGCGTGCTCGGGGTCGAAGGGCACCACCCGGCCGGTCACGCCGTTCGCGTCCGGGTGGAGGGAGAAGGCCAGCCACAGGTTCGGCGGGCGGCGGACCAGGAAGGTGTGGGGTTGCTGCGAGACCATCGCGGCCCGGTGCCGGTCCTCGCAGTCGGGGTCGGAGAGCCAGGGGACGACGTCCCAGAGGCAGTGGCCGAGCAGTTCGTGGCCGGGTACGCCGAGCAGGTCCTCCAGGCTGTGGTTGGTGTAGGTGACCTGCCCGTCCGGGGTGAGCGAGAAGAGTCCGTCCCGCAGCCGTTCGACCGCGGAGACGGCCGCCGCGCCCGCGCCGGCGTCGAGCACGCTGCCGACCAGGTGGCTGCGGACCTCCTCGCCGGGCGCCTCGGGTACGCGGCCCCAGAGTTCGACGGTGCGGTGCCCGTCGGCGGTGAGCACGCGCAGCCGCCGGGCGAGCACCCGGCCGTCCGTGATGGCCGCGCGGGCCGCGGCCCGGAGCGAGAGCCGGTCGCCGGGGTGGAGCCGGGCGGCCAGGGTGTCGGCCCGGCCGTCGAAGGTGTCGCGGGTGAGGCCGAAGATCGCGCACAGCTCGTCGTCGGCGACCACGGCTCCGGTGTCGAGCCGCCAGTCGAACAGGCCGACCCGTACGGCGGGGGCGTCGGGTGCCGGGACCTGGAGCGGGACGGTGTTGGCGTCGCATTCGAGGGCGCCGCCGCGGGCGCGGAGGTCGGCGAGCGCGGCGCCGAGCCGGTTGGCGATGGTCCGCAGGTGGCGGAGCCGCGTCCTGGACAGCCCCGGGTGGCCGGACGCCGTCCACACCACCGCGAGCGCGCCCAGGCTCTCCTGCCCGGCCCTGATCGGCACCGACGCCGAGCCGAACGCGTACGGCAGGGCCACCGCGAGCTGGGGGTAGCGGCGTACCGTCTCGTCGGGGTCGGCGAGGTGGACGGTCCGGCCCGAACGGTAGGCCACGGCCACCGGGATGGGGCTGTTGACGGGGATGAGCCGCCAGCCGCCGAGCAGGGAGGGCGGGGTGCCGCAGGCCGCGGCCAGCACGATCGCGCTGCCGTCCCGGGAGCGGAGGAAGATGCTGCCGGCGTGGGCGTCGGCCTCCCCGACGGCCTTGACCACGGCGGTCACCAGGGCGTCCTCGCACTCCTCCCGCAGACCGTGGGCCGACCGGTCCTCGGCTTCCCGGTGGTCGCCCGCAGGCTCCCCGGCCGCGTGTCCGGGGCGGCCGGGAGTCGCCGTGGCGCCCGCGTTCGGGTGGGCCGCCCGGTCTCCGAGATGCGGTTGCGTCCGCTCCACCGGCTCGTGCCGACTCATGCCTTCCGATCTACGTCCGACCGGCGCCGCTGTCAACCCCGGCGGGGTGGCGGCCCGGGGTCCGGTGTTTCCTACGACCGCGCCCGGTGTCCGTCGGTGTCCGGGAGCTCGTCGAGCGCCAGGAGCGCGGCGCCGATCGCGCCGGCGTCGTTGGCGAAGCGGGCGGGCAGCAGGGGGACGGGCGGGCGGTCGCCGGGGGAGTAGAGGCGGCGGGCGAAGGAGGCGCGGGCGGGGGTGAGCAGCAGCTCTCCCGCCAGGATCGGCCCGCCTCCGACGATCATGACGGAGGGGTCGAACAGGTTGGCCAGGGCCGCCAGCCCGACGCCGGTGAGCGCGCCCACGTGATCGAGGATCTCCAGCGCCCGGCCGTCCCCGCCGAGGGCGGCCTCGGTGACCGCCTCGCCCACGTCGGCGGAGCCCTCGTCGAGCAGGCGGGCCAGCGGTGAGGCCGGGTGGGCGGCCACGGCCTGCCGGCCGAGGCCCGCGATGGTGGCGCCGGAGGCCGCGACGCCCCAGCACCCGTACTCGCCGCACTCGCACGGCGGGCCGTCGGGCTCGACCGTGAGGTGGCTGGCCTCGGCCGCGAAGCCGTGCGCGCCGCGCAGCGGACGGCCGGCTACGACCACGCCGCACCCCAGGCCCGTGCCCAGGGTCACCAGCACCAGGTGGTCGTGGCCGCGCCCCGCCCCGAGGCGGTACTCGGCCCACGCGGCGGCGTTCGCGTCGTTGTCGGTGACCACGGGCAGGCCCACCGCGTCCGCGATCAGCGCCCGGAGCGGGGCCCGCGCGAAGTCCAGGCCGGGTGCGAAGGCCAGGGCCCCGGTGCGGGCGTCGACCATGCCCGGCAGTCCGACGCCGACCGCGACCACCCGTTCGCCGCGCAGCCGGTCGACGAGGTCGACGACGGCGGCGACGAGCTCCTCCGCCGTACGGCGCGCGGTGGCGAGGCGGGCCCGTGCCGTCACCGTGCCGTCGGCGCTCAGCCGGACCGCGGCGATCTTCGTGGCGCCCACGTCGACGCCGATGGCCTCGGCCTGGATGACGGCGGTCACGGCGCCTCCGGGAGGTGTACGCGGGCCTCGCCGTGCGGCGCGGCGGTGCGGGTGTCGAAGCCGTCCGGCCCGCGGACGGCGGACAGGTCGCACGGCCGGTCGGTGCGCAGCAGGTCGGGTCCGACCCGGACCCGGACGGGTACGCCCGCGCCGGTCCGCTCGTTGAGCCCCTTCACGTAGCAGGCCCCCAGCCGTCCGCGCGTGACCCGGACGGCGGCGCAGCCGCCCTCGACCAGGTCGACGGCGATCTCGTGCGTCCCGCACCGGGTGCGCGCCGGGAGGGGGCCGTCCGTGCGGTTGAAGAGGAGGACGAGCACGTCCTCGGGATCCCCGGTGGTCCGGCGCAGTTCGAGCCACGCTCCCGGTCGGGCCCGCGGCCGTACGCCGGGGCCGTCGGCCAGCCAGGTCTCGACGGCCGCTCCCACGGGCTCCGCGTCGAGGGCCACCGTCCGCACCCCGGACCGTGCTGCCGCCTCGGCCAACTCGCTGCAGGGGCGCAGGTCTTCGTCGAGGCGGGGGAGCTCGCCGAGCAGCAGGAGCCGGCCGCCCAGCTCGGCGAACCGGGCGAGCCGCCGTTGCAGGGCCCGCTCCATGAAGGGGGCCACCACCGTGACCAGGGGCCCGGCGCCGGGGTCGGGTGCGGTGCGGCCGGTCAGTTCCTCCAGCCGGAACGGCAGGTTGCGCCGCAGGCAGTGGGCGACGAAGGGCGCCAGGGTCCGCTCGGCCGGGGGGACGGCCCGCCGGTGGCCCGTCCAGGACCAGGCGCCGATCGCCGCGTACGGCGGATGGACGCCCCAGCGCACCCCGGGCTCCGGGCGGGAGAGG
This sequence comes from Kitasatospora sp. NPDC004240, assembly GCF_053603215.1. Classification (NCBI taxonomy): domain Bacteria; kingdom Bacillati; phylum Actinomycetota; class Actinomycetes; order Kitasatosporales; family Streptomycetaceae; genus Kitasatospora; species Kitasatospora sp. NPDC004240. The sequence continues at coordinate 4,808 of NZ_JBSGFD010000105.1, forward strand.
GCCAGTGACTCCTGCTGGCCGGCGAGGAAGTGGGTGAGCACCTGGAGGGCGGCGAAGGCCGGTCCGGGCCGGGCGTCGGCCAGGATCGGTGCGGCGTCGCCGTACGGCGGTGCGAACTGCGCGGGGTCCGCGGCCGGGTCGGCGGGCCAGGAGGGGTCGACCGTGAGGTGGTCGCCCCAGCCCGAGGTGGCGCAGGCCGGGTAGACGTTGACGCCGGTCGCCCCGCACGCCACGCCGAGCAGGCTGTGGTGGACCGGCCCCACCGGGTGGGCGCAGCCGGGGCCGGCCCAGGCGAGTCCCCAGTTCTCCTCGATGTTGGGGCCCCGGCCGCCCTTGGCCGCCAGGACGTAGTTGAGCAGCGCCTCGTCGTCCGTCACGACGTCGCCGGTCCAGCTGGTGTAGGCGCGGGGCAGCGCGGTGGGCGCGCCGACCCGGTTCCTGGTCAGCCAGGCGTCGTACCGTCCGGCCGCCCGGCCGGGGTCGCGGTCGGCCCTGGCCGGCGGGGAGTAGGTGGTGAGGACGGGGAGGTCGGGCCCGAGTGCCCCGGCCAGGCCCGCCATCCCGCCGGCGAGCGTCTCGGCCGACCAGCGGCCCCAACCGACCATCGTGTGCTGGTCGTTCCTCCCCGTCGAGGGCAGGGTGGGCGCTTTCACACCGGGCGTGAAGCGGGCGAAGGCCTCGGTGCCCGGCGGTGAGTAGTCGAGTGCGTCGATCGGCAGGGCGGTCTCGCCGTAGTGCCCCTCGTTGCCGATCTGGACGGCGATGACCGGCCCCCGCGGGTGCAGGTACGGCCGCAGGAACCGGCCGACGGCGTGGAGCCAGCCGGTCGCGTCCGCCAGGAAGCCGGGGTCGAGGGCCGACGGCAGGGTGAACCGCTGGTAGGGCAGTGGCCGTCCGTCGGCGGACCGGGCGGGGTGCCGGTCGGGGTCCAGGGTGGGGCTGAGCCGGTCGGGCAGCCCGCCGAAGGGGAGTTCGGCGTGGACGAAGGGGCCCGGTTTCGGCAGGGCGAGCAGGCCGGCCGCCGCGATGAGCTCCAGGAAGGCGGCCAGGTTCCGGTTGCCGTCGCCGTCGAAGCGGAGCAGGCGGTGCCCGTCGTGGGTGATCTCGTGGTGCCGCCAGGGGACGTAGCAGGTCACCACCTCGATGCCGGCCTCGCGCATGGCGGCCAGCTTGGCGGCCCAACTCCGGTGCGGGTCACGGTAGTAGGGGTACTCGCCGGTGATGAGGAACCGGGGGCGGCCGTCCAGCCGGAGCATCCCGTCCTCGAAGGACGGGCCGGCGCCGTCGCGTCGGGTGTTCATGCGTCCCCGCCCGGGAGGAGCAGGACCTTCATCGCGCCGTACCCGGTACCGGTGCTGCCGTTGGTGCCGGTGCCGGTGCCGTTGCCGTTGCCGTTGCCGTTCGGCGGCACGGCCAGCAGGGCCAGGGCCTCGGCGTACCGGTCGAGCGGCAGCACATGGGTGACCAGCTGTTCGAGCGGCAGGTCCCGGGCGAGGTCCACCGCCAGCTCGAAGTCCGAGGGCCGGTACGGCCCGGCGCCCACCAGCCGGATCCCCCTGGTCACCAGCGCTCTCAGCGGGACGGTGGCGACGGCGGCCTCCCGCTCGCCCATCACCACGACCGTGCCGCCGGGGGCCGCCGCGCCGAGCAGGCCGTTCGGTGCCGACCCCGTGGTGTCGACGACCACGTCGAACTCCTGCCCGGCGGCCTCCTCCGGGGCCAGGACGCGTACCGCCGCGGGCAGCAGGCCGCGGGCGATGTCGGCCCGTCCCGGATCGCGCTCGGCCAGTGCCGTCCTGGCGCCGCGCGAGGCCAGGACGAGCGCGCACAGCGCGCCGATGGGGCCGCCGCCGAGCACCAGCACCTGGTCGTCCCAGCGCGGCCGGGCCGCCCTCAGGTTGTTCAGCACGCAGGCGAGCGGCTCCACCAGCGCCCCGCGCCGGTACGGCACCGAGGCGGGCAGCCGGTGGACGAACCCCTCGGGGACGACGGCGAGTTCGGCCATCGCCCCGTCCCGGTCGACACCGACCTCGCGGCCGTCCTTGGCCTCGCAGTGGGCGGGCATCCCCCGCCGGCAGGGGCGGCAACGGCCGCAGAAGTACGTCGGGTTGATCACCACCCGGTCGCCCGGCGCCACCAGCCGGACGCCGGGCCCGACCGCGGCCACCTCGCCGACCGCCTCGTGCCCGAGCACCACCCCGCGCCGCGCCGGGAACTCGCCCAGCAGGATCGCCCGGTCGGTGCCGCAGACACCGGTGGCCGCCACCTCGACCAGGACCTCGCCGGCCTCGAAGGAGGGGCGCCCCCGATCATGGAGACCGGCCCGGCCGACCTCCTCGAACACGACGGCCTTCATCGTGACCTCCCGCCGGATGTCTCCAGTATTGTCATAAAGTGCCCGGTATGGTCATGCATCCATGGTCGGACGCCGGCGCATCCCCCTCGGGCCCGCGGCTGAGGATCCTGCTGCTCGGCGCGTCGGGGTTCGTGGGCGGCGGCCTCTGGTCCTCCCTGGCGCACCGGCACGAGGTCGTCGGTACCTTCGCCACCCGGCCCGCCGAGGGCCTGGTCCACGCGGACCTGTGCGACGAACGGCGACTGGCCTCCCTGGCGGCCGGCGGCTTCGACCTGGTGATCCACGCGGCCGGCCTCGTCCCGCTGGAGGCCGCCGAGGCCGATCCGGCGCTGGCCCACCGCCTCAACGTGCGTCCCGTGGAGGTCCTGCTGGACGCCGTCCGGGGCCCGGGCACGAAGCTGCTCCTGCTGTCCAGCGACAACGTCTTCGACGGCACCCGCGACCGGTACACCGAGGAGGACCCGACCTCGCCCGTCAACGCGTACGGGCGGACCAAGGTGGCCGCCGAGGAGCTGCTGCTCGCCGAGGGCGGGCACCTGGTCGTACGGATCCCGCTGGTCTTCGGGCGCGGTCCCTGGGCGAACGGCTTCCTGGCGCGGTTCGCCCGGCCGGTGACCACCGCGCGGACCGATCTGGTCTGCGCCCCCGTCTACCTGCCCGGCCTCGGCCCGGCGCTGTCCCGGCTCTGGGACCGCACGGGCGTCGTGCACTACGGCGGCGCCGACGTGGTCACCCGGTTCGCGCTGATGTCCGGGGTGCAGCGGGCGCTGGGCCTGCCCACCCGGGTGGTGGCCGCCCACGGGCCGGAGGCCGGCTCCGCGTGCCGGCCGCGGCGGCTGGTGCTGCGCAGCACCCGGCACGACCTGCTGGGCCCCGGCCTGGACGAGGCGCTCGGCCACCTCGTGGGCCTGCCGGCGGGCTGAACGCGGGCGGGCCTGCCGACGGCCCGGACCCGGGCGGGTCATGGGGCCACCCCGCCCGGTAGGCGGTCGGTCACCAGCGCCAGGTGGCTCGTGGCGTCCACCTCCCGGGTGCGGTCGAGCTGCCCGGCGAGGTCGTTGATCAGCAGCGTGCCGAGCAGGTAGTGGCCGAGCGCGAGCTCCACGGGCGAGGAGTCGCGTCCCCGCAGGTCGGGCTTGGGCTTGCGGTCCGAGAGCCGGCACGGCGCCTCCGACAGGACGTGCAGGTCGTGGGTCAGCAGGAGCCGCCGCAGCCAGTGCGGATCGTCGCGGAACAGCTCCGCCAGGCCCTCGTGCGCCGCCAGGTGCGGCAGGAACCGGTGGATCGCCGCGCGGTAGCCGGGGAAGGACGGCTGCCGGAACCCCACCTCGTAGCCGGTCCGCGCCGAGCCGCGCACCGCGAAGCCCAGCCGGAGCGCGGGATCCCAGACGCTGAGGCTGAAGAGCGTCTTCGCCAGGTCGTACACCGGGTCCCAGGGCTCGGTGGAGCCGCGCGGGTCGATGATCCGGAAGTCCTCGGGCGCGGCGCCGGGCCGGGCCGCCAGCAGCACGTTGCGGGTGTTGGCGTCCCCGTGCGCGGGGGCCATCAGTCTGGGCGGCGCCAGCGGGGCGAGCCGCCCGGCCAGCCGTTCCAGCACGAGCTGCGGGGCCGCGCACGGCACGCCGTTGACGGTGACGCGCTCGGCGGCCATCAGGTCGGCGGGCAGCGCCGCGCCGAGCGCGGGCAGCCGTCGCAGGAACCGGCCGACGACGGTCCGCGCCACGTACCCGGGCGGTGCGGGGTGGGACTGCACGGCGTACCCGTCCAGGACCAGGGCCCGGGTCAGCGCCGTGTACCGGCCGAAGAACTCCCCGGTGTCCCGCGGTGAGCGCCGCAGCGGCGCCGCCAGGTCCACCGAGTCGTAGAACGGCGTGGTGCAGGCCGACCACCCGTCACCGTCGAGGACGTGCCGGACCGGCAGGTAGTGCGCCGCCAGCCGCGGTGCCCGGCGGCGCAGGTGCTCGATCTGGCGCAGCTTGCCGCGGAAGGACACCAGGTCGTGGCCGTCCACGGCGCCCGCCGCGGGCACCAGGACCTTGACCGCCAGCTCCTCCCCGGCCGGGCCGGTCGCCCGGTGCACCCGGGCCGGGGAGCCGCCGTCCAGGATCTCGTGCCCGACCGTCAGGCCGAGGGCGTCGCGGACGGCCGCCAGGGCCGTCGCGTCGGTCCACCCGCCGGGCGGGCGGGGGGACGTGACCGTGATGTGCCGCACCGCTACCTCCTCCTTCTTGTCACCGCCACCGCCCGGCCGCCGGTCACCGTCGTCCACCGGCGTCTACCAGCGGATCGAGTCGATCAGCGCGGCGTGCAGCTGCGGGGTGCAGGCGGCGATGCACGAGCGCTGGTTGAGCGGGCCGATGTCGAGCAGCAGGGTGTCGTGCAGCGGCTTGCCGTACGCGTCGGTGATGGTGACCCCGGCCCGCTCCGCGAGGAAGACGGAGGCCGCGATGTCGTACGGGAACAGGTGCAGGATGCTGCCGTGGCCGACCCGGCGGAACGCCTCCTCGGTCTCGGGGCGGTCGCGCAGCAGCCGGTTGCCGATGTCGACGTAGGCGTCCATCTGGCCGGTGATGATCCGGGAGATGGAGAAGGACGCGCTGTTGAACACGTACACGCCGCCGGTGTTGGCCGAGGCGTCGATCAGGTGGCCGTAGGCGTCGGTCATCAGCTCCGCGGGGTGGCCGTTGAACTCCAGTGACCAGAACATCCGCGAGGGGTCGACGGTGGCGGACAGCCCGGGGACGGGCGCCGGGTAGCCGCCGGACTCGATGCCGTCGCCGTCGGCGTCGGCGTAGAGCCAGTTCCCGGACTTGATCTCCTGGAGCATCGCGTACCGGATGTCCCCGATCCGGGGCTCCTCGCCGAAGGGGGCCGCGGCGATGGACACGCAGGCCATCTCCAGGTCGGCGGCGGCGCCCCGGGTGCCGTCGATCGGGTCGATGATCAGGACGTACCCGGGGTCGCGGCCGATCGTGCGCAGCCCCTCGCTCTCGGTGTAGACGGCGACGGGCTCGCCGCGCTCCCGGAGGTACGCCCAGGCGGCACGCTCGGCCAGGACGTCCACGGGGAACTCGGCGTCCCCGCCCTTCGCCGTGCCCTGCACGTAGCGGCTGCCGACCTCGTGCAGACCGTCGCGGACGGCCGCCCGGATCCGTCCGGACAGCTCCCGGACCAGGCCCCTCATGACGACACCGCCAGGAAGAGCCGCTCCAGCAGGTCGCACATCTCGTCCGCCTCCTGACGGGTCATGATCAGCGCCGGGCGGACCTTCAGCACGTTGCCGTGCCCGTACAGCGAGGTGCGCAGCAACAGCCCGTGCTCCATGCCGAGTTCGGCGAGGTGGTTGGTGAGCTTCGGGTCGGGTCGGCCCTCGCCGTCCACGATGTCGATGCCGATCATCAGCCCGACGCCGCGCACCTCCCGGACGAACGGCACCCTGGTGGCCAGGTCGCGCAGCCGGTCGAGCACGTACGCGCCGACGTCCCGCACGTTCTCCAGGAACCCGGGGCGGCCGATGACCTCCAGCGTCTTCAGGGCGGCCGCGGCGGCCAGTACGTTGCCGCCGAAGGTCGAGTTGATGTGGTGACCCTCCACGCCGGCGAGCCGGTCCTCGGTCAGGATGCCGGCGATGGGCATCCCGGAGCCGCCGAGCCCCTTGCCGAAGGTCATCATGTGCGGGGCGACGCCGAAGTGGTCGGCGGCGAACATCCGGCCGGTGCGCCCGAAGCCGGTCTGGATCTCGTCGAAGACCAGCACGATCCCGCGCTCCTCGCACAGGTCCTTGAGCGCCTGGAGGTAGCCGTCCGGCGGGACCACGTTGCCGCCGTTGCCGCTGATCGGCTCCAGCACCACGCAGGCCACCCGGCCGGTGCTGGCGTAGTCGATGAAGTCGTTGATCCGCTCGACGCAGAGCAGGCCGCAGGTGGCCCGCTCCTGCCCGTAGAAGCAGCGCAGGCAGTGCGGGTCGGGGACGTGCACGACCCCGGGCAGGTGCGAGGGGAAGGGCGTACGGCGGAACGCGGCACCGGAGGCGCCGATCATCCCGAGGGTCTGGCCCAGGTGCCCGCGGAACAGCGTGACCACGTCCGAGTTCCCGGTGTGCACCTGGGCGATCTTGACGGCGCTCTCGTTGGCGTCCGAGCCGCTCGCCGACTTCAGGTGCACCCGGGTCAGGTTCGCCGGCGACACCTCGGCCAGCTTCGACACCAGCGCGTTCAGCGGCCCGGTCTGGAACTTGGAGGTGACGTGGATGAGTTGGCCGGCCTGCTCGCGCACCGTCGCCACGATCTCGGGGTGGGCGTAGCCCAGGCTCAGGTTGAACGTGCCCGAAGAGCAGTCGAGGTAGCGCCGGCCGTCCTCGGCGTAGAGGTAGACGCCCTCGCCGCCGACGACCCGGAGCTCGTCCGGCAGGTAGTAGTAGTGCTGGAGGACGCCGGCGGCGTCCGTCCCGGGCGGCCGCTTGGGAGCCGCGGTGCTGACACTTTCCATCGGTTTCCTTCCGATGATTCCGGTGATTCCCGGCAGGTCCACGTGCTCGAAGGATTCGAGACGCAGATCCGCCTCCCGGAGATCGAGTGCGGCGGTCATCGAGTTCGGCACGGCGACGCACCGGATTCCGGCGCGTTTCGCCGCGCGGACGCCGCTCGGTGAATCCTCGAACGCCACCGCCCGGCCCGCCGGAATTCCCAGCGAGGCGAGCGCGGCGACATAGAGGTCCGGCGCCGGCTTCGCGTTGCCGCGGTTCCCGTCGGCGCACTGCACCGTACTCCACCCGTCGGCGATCCCGCATTGCCGGGTGTATCGTCCGATCCATTCCCGGGTGGAATTGCTGACGATCCCGCGGGGGATTCCGAGCGAGTCGAGCTCGCGCAGGACGCCCTGCACCCCGGGCCGGCTGGACAGCCCGCCGAGCAGCTCACGCTGCCGGTGGTGAACCCTGTCCTGGACGTCCCGGCGGTCCACGGTGCGCCCGGAGAGCCGTTCGAGGTGCGTCCAGAGGTCGAATCCGATGGTGCCGACGACCGATGACCACAGATCGGCCGGGAGCTCGTGGCCGAAGTCCAGGAAAACCTCCGCATGGGCGCGGAATATCTCGGACTCGGGATCCCACAGCGTCCCGTCGAAATCGAAGAGGATTGCCTGAACTTCCTTCACGTGTACCTCCGTCGGGTGGCGGACGGCCACGGCCTGGGGGTGGTACGCGGATCCGGCACGTCCATCGGCCCGTCATCCCGGCCGTCCTCGTGCCATTGGTCCATCATGGCGGAGCCCGCGTGGCCCCGCCATTCATAGTTCGCCAACGTACCCTCGGTCGGAGTATCCCGCGCGGCGGGGGCCGGGCGGCGGTGGTCGGATGGGGGCGGTGCCGGCGAAGGTCCGGCGGGGGAGTCGGAGAGTCATGGACGAAGACATCAGCCCCGGAGGCGTCAGCCCCTTCGGCGGCGGCCCGGGAGACAGCGACCCCGGAGGCAGCGCCCCCGCAGGCAGCGCCCCCGAAAGGACGGGCCCCGCTCGTACGGAGGTCCCCCGCGCGCCGCGGGTGGCCGTCGTCGGCCACGTCGAGTGGACGACCATCGCCGGCCTCGACCGGGTGCCCGCCGCCGGTGAGGTGACCCACGCGCAACCGCTCTGGCGCGGCCCGGCCGGAGGCGGCGCCGTCGCAGCCGTCCGACTGGCCGAACTCGCCGGCGGGTGCACCTTCTTCACCGCCCTCGGCGACGACCACGCCGGGCGGCGCTCCCGCGTCGAACTCGAACACCGCGGCGTCCGCGTCCGGGCCGCCACCCGGACCGGCCCCACCCGCGCCGCCGTCTCCATGGTCGACCGGACCGGCGAGCGCACCACCGTCACCCTCGGCGAACGCCTGCAACCCGCCGCCACCGACCCCCTGGACTGGGACGAACTCGCCTCCTACGACGCGGTGTTCTTCACCGCCGGGGACGCCGCCCTGCTGCGCCGGGTCCGCCGCGCCCGGGTCCTCGTGGTCACCGCACGGGAGTTCACCACCGTGCTGGAGTCCGGCGTCAGGGTCGACGCGCTGGTCGGCAGCGGCTGCGACCCGGCCGAACGCTGCGACCCCGCGCTGCTGCGCAGCTCACCGGAGCTGGTCGTCAGCACCGAGGGCCACCGCGGCGGCGTCTTCACCCACGACGGCCGGCCCCCGCGCCGCTACCGGCCCGCCCGCGCACCGGGCCCCCTGGTGGACACCTACGGCGTCGGCGACAACTTCGCCGCCGTCCTCACCTACGCGCTCGCCACCGGCACGGCCGCCGCCGAGGCGCTCGACCTCGCGGCCCGGCACGGCGCGGCCTGCACGGCGCTCCGGGGGCCGTTCGCGGCCTCCGGATCCCCTTCCGCACGGCGGGCGGCCCGGGTATGAGGCGGATCCTCCTCCTCTGGGACATCGACGGCACGCTGATCGACGACGGAGCCGTGGGCCGGACCGTCTACCCACCCGCGTTCGAACGCCTCACCGGCCGGCCGGCTTGCCACCGGGTCACCACCGACGGCCGCACCGAACCGGCAGTCATGGACGAGCTGTTCGCCCGCCACGGCGTCCCCGCGGTCGAACCGCACCGGGTGGCCGCGGAGTTGGCCGACCAGCTGCGACGGCGGACCACCGAGCTCCGTACGGCCGGACGGGTCCTGCCGGGTGCCCTCGACGCCCTGCGGGCCCTGCGAGCGCGGCCCGAGGTCACCCAGTCCGTGCTGACCGGGAACATCCGGGCCAACGCCCTGCTGAAACTACGGCTGTTCGGCCTGGCCGAGTTCACGGACCTCCGGTGCGGCGCGTACGGCGACGACGCCCGCGGGCGTGCCGCACTCGTCGCGGTCGCCCGGCGCCGGGCAGCGGCCGTGCACCGCCGCGCCCCCGGTGACATCGTCCTGATCGGCGACACCCCGCACGACGTACGGGCGGGGCGCGCCGGCGGGGCGCGGGTGATCGCCGTTGCCTCGGGGACGAGCGGTGAGGAGGTGCTGCGGGCGGCGGGGGCCGACGTGGTGCTGGCCGATCTGCGCGACACGGCGGCGGTGATCGACGCCGTCCTCTCCCCGTACCCGGCCGTGCGGAGCGCCGGATGAGCCCGGAGGTGAGCCTGGTCTCGGTGGTGATGCCCGCGCGGAACGCCGAACCGACCATCGCCGCACAGCTGGAGGCACTGGAGGGGCAGAGCCATCCCGGCCCGTGGGAGCTCATCGTCGTCGAGAACGGTTCCGTCGACGGCACCCGCGCGCTGCTGGCCGCCTGGCAGCGGCGGATGCCGCGGCTCAGGGTGATCGACGCCGGCGAGGCGCGCGGTGTCAACCGCGCGCGCAACGTCGGCTGCCGGGAGGCGGAGGGCGAGGTCATCCTCTGCTGCGACTCCGACGACGTGGTGGACCCCGGCTGGATGGCCGGCCTGGTCGACGCCCTGCGGACCAGCCCCGCCGCCGGCGGCTCCCTGGAGCGCCGACTGCTCAACGCCCGCCCGGCCCTGGCGGCGCGCCCACCGAAGCCCGTCGACGCGCTGCTCGACACCTTCGGCTTCCTGCCGTACCCCGGCGGGGCCAACTGCGGCTTCCGCAAGGAGGTGTGGACCCGGCTCGGCGGCTTCGACGAGAGCTACCGCTACGGCAGCGACGACGTCGAGTTCTTCTGGCGCGCCCAACTCGCCGGCTACCGGCTGGCGTTCGCGCCCGAGGCGGTCGTGCACTACCGCCTCCGTGACGACCCCCGGGCCATCACCCGCCAGCTCTACCGCTACGGCCGCTCCCATCCCAAGCTCTACCGCGACTTCGCCCTCCACGGCATGCCCCCCTCCCGCCCGCGCGACGCCGCCCGCGCCTGGTACCGGATGCTGCGCCGCACCCCCGACCTCCTCGGCCCGGCGGACGGACGCGCCGCCCTGCTGGCCCAACTCGCCCTGCGAGCCGGCCGGGTGGTGGGGAGCGTACGGAACCGGCGGTGCTACCTTTGACATCCTCCCTGGCCTAGAGGCTGGGGATTCCCGCCTGTTCCCACCGGAGGGGTGAGGGCTTCGGGTGGGTTCCTGCTTCGCCGCGCTGTGCGGGCACGCATGCCCGTCTTACCTGCGCTCCACAGGCCGACACCGCCAGTCCGGCGGCCTTGGCGACGTTGAGCGCCGCGTTGACGTCCCGGTCGAGGACGCTCCCGCACGTCCATACGCGGACGTCGAGGGGCTTGGGACCGTCCTTGACGCCGCACTGTGAGCACACCTGGCTGGTGGGCTCGAAGCGGCCGATCCGGATGAGGGTGCGCCCGTACCGTGTGGCCTTGTATTCCAGCATGTTGACGAACTGCGACCAGCCGGCGTGTTCGCCGACCGCCACCTGACCCGGCTCGAAGTGATCACGCGGAGCGTCTGCGCGGACTTCGAGGTCGAGCCGGCCGAGTTCGACGGCGGGAACGACCACGTCCACCCGCTCGTGCACTTCCCGCCCAAGGTCACCCCGTCCAAGCTCGTCAACAGCCTCAAGCGCGCCAACTCCCGCCGCATGCGCCAGGAGTTCCCCGCCCCGGTCAGGCACCACCGGCGGGCGCAGCGTCACCGGTCCGGCCCGTACGTCGCCGGCTCCGTCGGCGGCGCACCCCTGTCGGTGGTCCGCCGGTACATCGAGCAGCAGAACCGCCCGGCCTGAACGCCTACGGTGGGTGGCGTCCACAGTGCGGGAGGGTGCCCACCGCCGGCGTCGGAGCAGGACTCGCAATCGCTTCACCACCGGGCTGAAGCCCAGTGCACTGCGATGAGTCCTGGTAGCGCCGGGCCGTGCCGCCGGTGGCCGCTCGTGGCCCGGTCGTAGGCCCTACGCCGGTGCCCGGAAGCCGCCGATGCTCCGCTCCAGCAGTTCGGCCAGCCGCAGTGGAGTGCGGTCCTCGAACATGGGGCCGATGAGCTGCACCCCCACCGGCAGGCCTTCGGGGGAGCGGCCCGCAGGCACGGCGGTGGCGGGCAGGCCGGGCAAGGTCGCCAGACCGGCCCAGACGAGCTGGTCGAAGTACGGGTACTCGACGCCGTCGATGTCGATCCGGCGTTCCCTCGGATCGGGGCTGTGGTCGTGCGGGAAGGCGGGAGTGGGCGTGATGGGACACACCACGGCGTCGAACTCGGCGAAGAACCGCCGCCAGGCGTGGCGGTGGAGTTCGCGGAGGCCGTTCGCCTCGATCCAGTCGCGGTGGCTGAGCACCATGCCACGGAGCCGCGCCGCGTCGAGGCTCCGGTCGTCCGGGCTCAGTCCGGCGGCGCGGGCCTGCAGTTCCTCGTGCGCCTCGACGGGGAAGTGTGCTACGGAGCCGGAGAACAGGAACCGCGTGTAGAGCGTCGCGGCTTCGGTGAGATCGGGCAGCAGCGGACTGTGCCGTTCGACGCGGGCGCCGCCGTCGACGAGCGCGTCGGCCACCCGCTCCAGGCCCGCCCGCACGGCGGATCCGGTCGGGATGAGCGGATGCTCGTCGAGGACCAGGACCCGGAAGTCGCCGAGCCGCTCGTGGCGGGCGGGCGGCAGCGTCAGCCCGTACGCCACCCCGAGCGTCAGCGGGTCCGGCCCGGCCATGACGTCGAGCAGGAGCGAGAGGTCGCGGGCGGAGCGGGCCATCGGACCGACGACGGCGAGGTCGGGCTCGACCGGCAAGGCCGGAGCGGTCGGCGGGACCATTCCGCGGGTCGCCGCCAGCCCGAGCGTCGGCTTGTGTGCGTACACGCCGCAGAAATGCGCGGGGGTGCGCAACGAGCCGGCGAGGTCGGATCCGATGGACAGCGCGCCGAAGCCGGCCGCCAGGGCCGCCGCCGATCCGCCGGAGGATCCACCCGAGGCGCGGTCTTGGTCCCACGGGTTGTTGGTGGTGCCGTAGATCTCGTTGAAGCTCTGGATGTCCTGCAGCCCCCGGGGCACATTGGTCTTGCCGAGCACCACCGCGCCCGCGGCCTTGAGGCGCGACACCTGTACCGCGTCCTCGGTCGGCAGGAAGTCCCGGTGCTGCGGAATGCCCCAGGTCGTGGGCAGCCCGGCGATGTCGTAGGACTCCTTGACCGTCACCGGAACGCCGAGCAGCGGCCGGTCCTCACCCCGGGCGCGCGCCCGGTCGGCATCGCGCGCGGCGGCCCGGGCACGCTCGAAGTCCGGCACACAGATCGCGTTGATCGTCCTGTCGTCCCGCTCGATGCGGGCGATCGCCTCGTCGGTCAGCTCCGCGGAGGTCACGTCACCGGCTCGCAGAGCAGCCGTGAGTTCTTCGGCCGTCTGATAATTCCATTCCATGAATCCGACCGTACCGACCTCTGGAAGAGGCCACGAAATGTCATTTCGCACAACGGGAAAGTGTCTTGATGCTCATCGTGTTCCGCCCCGGCCACAGACGGTTCGCCCGACCGCCGGCAATGGCGACGCGCGGCGGGATCGGTGTCGGCGCCCGGGAGTTCGGAGACCTCCGGGAGGAGGCCCCCGCCCCGCGGGGTCGGGCTGATAGCTTGATCGACATGGACCAAGGCCGGGTGCTTGAAGCGTTTCGTCTCGAAGCCGGTGAACTCGCCCGGGCGGTTGCGGGGCTCTCGGAGGCCGAGTGGGATCTCCCGACACGGTGTGAACCCTGGCGCGTGCGTGACCTGTCGGCGCACGTCCGGGTGGTGATCGCCTGGTTGCCGGGCATGCTGGCCGCGCCGGCGCCGGTCCGCGCGGAGGTGTCCGCGGTGGAGTACTACCGACCCGATGAGCGCTTCGCGCCGGAGACGAACGCCGCGCGGATCGCCCTGGCCCAGGACCACGCCGCCGATCGGGCCCAAGGCGCCGGACTCGCCGGGGACTTCGCCGCCACCTGGCAGCAGGTGCACCGGCTGTGCCGGGCCGAACCCGACGGGCGTGTGGTCCGCACCCGCCACGGGGACGCGATGCTCCTGTCGGAGTTCCTGCTCACGCGGGTGGTCGAGCTCTCCGTCCACGGCCTGGACCTGGCCGACGCGCTGGGGCGCGAGCCCTGGCTGACCCCGCAGGCCGGGGACGCGGTGCTGGAGCTGCTGCTCGGCCCGGACCACACGGCGGCGGTGCGTTCGCTCGGCTGGGACCGGCCGGGCTTCCTGCGCAGGGCCACGGGGCGGGAGCCGCTCGACGCCGTGGACGCCGCGCGGGTCGAGGACCTCGGTATCCGGTGGCTCGCGCTCGGCTGATCCCGTACCGGCAGGCGGAGCCGTGGCCGACGGCACGTCCCGACGGTGACCGTCCGGGCGGAGCGCGGCCGGCCATGACGCGGGGCCCGTACCCGGCCGGGTGGCCGGGTACGGGCCTGCGTGCTGATCGGGAGCCGTGCGGAGGAGCTCGGCCTCACGCTCCGATCTCGAAGACGGGCGGCCGGAGCCCCGCGAGGCATCCGGTCCTCGGTGCGGTGGGGGTGTCGAAGAACGAGCGGGTGATCGACTGGGCGCACTGCGAGTCGGCGAAGACCACATGGGCGACGTACGGGATCGTCACCGCGGTGGATCGGCTCAGTGTGCGGGCCGCGTACTCGCCGTTGCTCGGCGCGGTCTGGGAGTCGAACCCGCCGGACAGGACGAGGGTCGGGATGTCGCTGCGCGTCACGGCCCGGATGGAGCGGTCCGCCGCAGGGACGTTCCAGGCCCGGCAGTCGTCCTGGAGGAAGGGGAGCAGCGGGGCGTTGGCCAGCACCGAGCGGGGGAACGACGGGAACAGCCGCCGGCCGGCCCGGATGACGTCCTCCTGGCTCTCGAACGGTGTCCACTCGCTGCAGAAGACGCCGTAGGCGAGCCCGTGGGAGAGCCTGCCGATGGCCTGCGGGCTGAGCTTGCCCCCTGCCAGCTGCTCGGCGATCCGCTGGGGGTTGCCGTGGGCCAGCTCGTCGATGGAGCGGGGCACCCCGGCCGCCAGGTGGCTGGCGAAGGTCAGCCAGTTCACCAGGGTCCCGCCGTCCAGGACGACGTCCACCGGCGCCGGGTGGTCCGGCACGGTGACGGTGGTGGTGACGGGGTCGGCCTCCAGTTCACGGACGAGGCGTTCGAAGGTGGCCGACAGGTTCGGGTAGCGGGTGTTGCAGGCGGCGTCGTCCGCGCAGGCCTTGAACAGGCCGTCGAAGCCCTCGCGCGCGGCCTTCCAGGTCACGGCTCCCCCCGCCAGGGAGGGCGGCAGGACGCCGTCGATGCCGACCGACCGGATGCCCTCCGGGTGCTGGCGCATGTAGATGAGCGCCAAGTCGGTGCCGTACGAGATACCGAAGACGTTCCACTGCCGCAGGCCCAGCGCGAGGCGCAGGTCGGCGTAGTCGGTGGCGCTCTCGGTGCTGTCGTACGCGCCGAGGTCGGCCCCGAGGCCCGCCAGCCGGTCGTGGCAGACGCGGGTGGCCTGGACGTGCAGGCGTCCGGTGGAGGGCGCGCCGTGGACGAGGCCGAGGGAGTCGGCGTTGAACCGGTCGATGTTGGGGCAGGTGAGGGCCGGGTCGGCGGAGTAGGTTCCGCGCTGGGACATGAAGATCACGTCCCGGTCGCGGTTGAGGCCCCCGGCGACGGCCATCTGGATCTCGGAGTTGGCGTCGTCGCCCGGCCCGCCGGCGAACCACACGATCGGGTCGGGTGCCGCCCGCTTCTGGGTCGCCGGGACGATCGCGACGGCGAGGGTGATCTTCGGCCCCCCGGGCCGGGAGCGGTTCTCCGGCACGGTGAGCGTGCCGCAGCGGGCCGTCTCCAGGGCGGGGGTCGGGTCCGCCGTCCTCGGGCAGGGGCCCGGGACGAAGCGGGCGTGGCCCGCCGTCCGGGCGACCGTGCCGAGCGGCTCCCCGGCACCGTCCTCGGCCCGGGCGGGCAGCGCGGCGAGGCCGGCCAGGAGGACACCCGCCGTGGCTCCGGCCAGGGCGGTCCGCAGGCGCCGTACGGGGTGGCGGCGGTGGGGTGGACGGACGGACATCATGCTCGCTCCGGCTCAGGGGTGATCTCGGGGGTGATGGTGAACGGCTTCGGCGCCAGCCCCGCCACACAGGCGGTGTCGGGCGCGGCCGGGTGCGCGAGGAAGGAAGTCAGGACGCTCGCGGCGCAGGGCGACTGGGGCACCACGAAGTGGCCGATCCCGGGGATCCGCACGGTGGTCGAGCGGGACAGCGTCCGCGCCGCGTACGGGCCCCAGCTCGCCCCGGTCTTCGCGTCGAAGGTGCCGGAGACGACGAGCGCCGGCACCTTGCCGGAGGTGGTCACCCGCTGGACGGCGGTGCGGTCCGGGACGTTCCAGGCGCGGCACACGTCGTGCTCGAAGGGCAGCTGCGGGGCGTGGGCCAGGACCGTGTCCGGCCACCCGGGGAAGGCCCGGCGGCCCGCCTCCAGCAGGTCGGCCTCCGAGAAGCCCGGCACCCACTCGGCGCAGGCCACCGAGTTCGTCAGCCCGTGGGCGAACTCGCCGATGACGGGCGTCGCGCCGGCGGCCCGGGCCTGCGCGAAGCGCTCCGGATTCCCGTGGGCGAGTTCGTCGAGCGCCGCGGGGACGTCGACGGCCGGCATGGCCCCACCGTTGGTGACCAGTACGTTCACCAGCGCACCCCCGTCGAGGACCACTGTCACAGGGCTCCCGCCCCCGGGCGGCTGCACCGTCAGCGTGAGGGGGCGCGCCTCAAGGCGGCGGACCTGCTCGGTCAGCGTGCGCGCGAGGTCCGGGTAGCGGCTCCTGCAGGTCGGCTGGGCCTCGCACGCCGCGAAGATCTCGCCGATCCCCTCCCGGGCGCTGTCCCAGGCCCACGGCAGGCTCACGATCTGCGGGGGCACGACGGAGTCGATCGCCACCGAGCGGATCCCCTCGGGGTGCAGGCGCAGGAAGGTGAGGGCCAGGTCCGTGCCGTACGAGTACCCGTAGACGTTCCACCGCTCGATGCCCAGTGCCCTGCGCAGGTCGGCGAAGTCGGCGGCGTTCTCGGTGGTGTTGTAGGCGCTCAGCTCGATTCCGTCGGCCGTCAGCCGGTCCCGGCACTCCTTCGTGGCGCGCACCAGGAGCCGCCCGGTCGACGGCGCGTCGTAGCGCAGCCCCACCGCGGCCGCGTTGAAACGGTCGATCTCCGGGCAGGCGAGGCTCGGTTGCGAATGGAGCGTTCCGCGCTGGGCCACGACGATCAGTTCACGGTCGCGGTTCACGCCGGAATCGATCAGGAAGGGGATGGCACCGAACGCGTCGCCGCCGGGACCCCCCTCCATGAACACCACCGGTTCCGCGGCCGGCCGCGCCGACACGGCCGGGATGATCGCCACGGCCAGCCGGATCGTCCGGACGCCGTGTCCGCCCCGCCCGCCGGGCCCGTCGTGCATGCCGTGTTCGACCCGCTCGCGGCTCTCGGGCACCTCCAGGAACCCGCACCGCCCGGGGACCGGCTCCGGCGTCTCCGGACAGGGACCCGGCACGAACCGCGTCTGACCTCCCGCCACCGGACCCCCTCGATCGGGGGGTACCACGGCACCGCCGGCCGTCGGGCCCGCCGCGGCCACGAGCGCCAACGCGCCCGCGAACAGCGCCGCCCCGGTGGGCACGCCCCGGGAACGCCCCCGCGCGTACCGGTGCTGCGCCCACCTCCGTACCGACCTGCCGATCCCGCGAACGGGCGGCACACAACCCGGGCCGACGCCCTGCTCCGCCATGCGCTTGCATCCCTCTGACGTGGTGAAGCCCGCCTCACTCGGACGCGGGCGGGCACTGGCGCCAGATTGCGTTCACGGGGGGACGGTCACCACTCGGGGGCTCCGGTTGGAGCAGGCCGCCGTACGCCAGGGGCCTGCGGGCGACACGGCATCTTTTCAGAAGCCTCACAGCCGGGTGTGGAACCCCCACGCCCGGCCTGCCTAGGTTTTGCATGCGCACGACGACGTGCGTGGAGCCGGCCACGAAGGACGACGACCGGCGAGTGCTGGTCACCGGCAGCACGGGAAGATCACATGAACTACTGCACACCTTGCCGCCGCCACCTGAACGGCGCCTTCGCCTGCCCCGGCTGCGGCGCCCCGGCCAGCGGCCAGGCCCCCGAGGCCCACCCGCCGGCGGAGACCCCGGTCCTGCCCCGGCCGGCTGCCCCGTCCGCCACCCCGTCGTCTTCGGACCGGCGCGCGGACCGACGGGCCGGACGGCGGCCGGGAAGGCTCATCGGATCCGTGGTCGGCCTCGCCGTGGTGAGCCTCGGCGTCGCGGCCCTCACCGCCAACGGGACCGAGACGCCGCCCGCCGACCCCGGTGCCGGCCGCCCCGTCACCACGGAGTCACCCGCAGGCCCGGTCTCGCCCGCGGCCGTGCCCACCGCCGCGCCGAGCACGCCCGGTACGGCAGGTCCGTCGGCCACCCAGCGTCCCACCACCGCCCCGGCCTCGGCCACCACCCCGGCCAGGAGCGGCACCCCCTCCGCCCCCGCGCCCACCCAGGCCCCGGACCAGGCGGCCCCGGCGCCCACCACGGCCCAGCCCGCCCCCACCACCGCCCAACCGACCACCCCGCGCCCCACGGCCACCCCCACCCCCAAGCCCACCCCGACCTGCACCCAGTTCCTGCTCTGGTGCACCTGAGGGCGGTCGTCGCCGGGTCAGTGCGGGTATCCGATCTCCTCCAGATCGTTGCTCAGTTCGTCGAGGCCATCTCTTCGCCCTCGCCCCACCGCGAGTCGAAGGTGTGGTACCGGCCCTCCCAATCGGGGCTGAGGACGGCGTCGAGCACGGCCAAGGCCCGGCAGCGATCGCGAAGCGTCGCGATGTCGGGCAGGCGGTGCGGAAGCGCGAGCACGCCGACCATTGAATCCGCCGGCCCCGAGGCCCCCGGACGGTTCGTGGCGAGGTGCCCTACCCCTGGGCCAGCGGCCGGACGGTGAGGATCTGTTCCGCCTGGCCGACCGGGCCGTCGAGGTCGTGGAGGACGCTGCTGGTCAGGCCCTGGCCGGTCGGGCCGAAGGTGACGGTGGTGTCGAGGCCGGTCCAGGGGCCCCGCGGCTGCCGGTGCAGGTGGATGGTCAGGTCGAGGTTCGGGAACATCCATGCGGTGGGGTCCTGCTGCACCGCGATGCCGTTGGCCGTGTCGACGAGGCCGATGTACGCGGCGAGCGGGCTGACCGGCTCACCGGCGACCAGGTCGACGAGTGAGGACACCCAGGCCGAGGTGCGGCCGCGCCGCCGCGGGGGGACCCGGCGGACGTCGATGGAGGAGACGTAGCCACCGTCCCACTCCTCGTCCATCGCCCAGCGGGTGAGCTCCTCGGGGGCGGGCAGCCGCTCGTGGGGGCTGTCGGCCACGGCGGAGCTGTCGAGGGTGGCCAGCAGCCAGGCGCGGGCGCGGACCACCGGGCGGCCGCCGATGACGACCACGGCTTCGAGGAGTTCGATGGTCCGGCCGGGCCGTACGGTCTCGACGGTGATCTCGCACTCGTCGAGGGCGATCCGGCCGAGGATGTCGTAGCTGATCCGCGCGAGCGCCAGGCCCTCGGGCCGTCCCGCGAGGTGCCGGTCGATGGCGTGCACGACGAGCCCGGCGAGCGGGCTGAAGTGCTGTTCGTCGGCGTCCCACGCGCCGCCGGCGTGGGCCGTCGGCTTGTAGCTGCGCTCGCCCGTCCGCTCGTAGTAGCTCTCGCGCGCGACGGTGCCGGTGGTCACGGGATGTTCTCCTCGGGCGGTGCGGGGCGGGAAGTTCGTGGGGGTAGGAACCTCCGTCACGCATCGTAGGGAGCCGCGATCCCGCCGGTCATCGTGATCTGCCGCACAGCTTCGCCGGCCGGGCCGGTCCACCCCCGTCGTGCCGTCGAGGTGCGCCCCGGCCCGGCCGGCCCCGGCTCAGAGCTCGGCGTGCTCCCCGCTCCGCAGGAGCCCGTACTCGAAGTCGCCGCCCTTGAACCGCATCCAGCCGCCGAAGTTCTCGCGCCCGAGGTCGCTGAACATCGCGTCGTGGATCGGGAACACGCGGGCCGGCTTCACCGCCCGGACGAAGTCCAGCGCCTCGGCGAGCTTGAGCCACGGCGCGGCGGCCGGGACGAGCAGGGTCTCGATCGGGGCGGACGGGGCGAACAGGGAGTCGCCCGGGTGGTAGAGGCGCTCGTCGACGACGTACCCGACGTTGGCGCAGCCCGGCAGGCCCTCGTAGATCTCGGCGTGCTTCCCGCCCACCACGTCGACCTCGAACCCGGCCGCGGTGAAGCGCTGCCCCACCTCGACGACCACCGCGGCGTCGCCCAGTGCGGGCACCTGGTCGGCGGCCGCGCCGGGCAGGTGGACCTTGAGCGCGGGGTTGGTCTCGCGCGCGGCGAGGAGCTTGTCGATGTCGAGGTGGTCGGCGTGCTCGTGGGTCACCAGCACCTCGTCGGCGCCGTCGAGGACCTCGTCCTCCGTGAACGTCCCCGGGTCGATGACGAGCACCCGCCCGTCGGCCTCCAGGCGTACACAGGCGTGACCGTACTTGATCATTCGCATGCGCCCACTATGGCACCGGCGTCGAGCCCGGCACCAGATCCGCCGGCGCTGTACGCCGAGGGCCGCACCCCCTACTGTTGATCATGAAGCCGTGGGGGACGGCTCGCGAAGTCCGGTGACGCGACGAGCGATGAGGTGTCCGCCCGCGGCCGGCCCCATCCCGCATCACCCCCGGACTCATCCCGCACCACTCCCGGCAGACCCGGCCTCGCGCATCTGGAGCCCCCTTGACCTGGACGTCCCGCACCGTGACCCGTGACGGCGTGCGCCTGCACTGCCGGGACTGGGGCGGCGACGGCCCGGCCGTCCTCCTGCTGCACGGACTGGCTGGCCACGCCGGCGAATGGGACCACCAGGCAAGCCTGTTGAGCGCGCGCCACCGCGTCATCGCCCTCGACCAGCGCGGGCACGGTCACTCCGAACGCCACCCCGCCGACGTCACCCGGGACGCGCACGTCGCCGACGTCCTCGCCGTCATCGAGCAACTCGGCCTCGACCGCCCGGCCCTGGTCGGCCAGTCCCTCGGCGGCCACACCGCCCTGCTGACCGCCGCCGCCCATCCCGACCGCATCGGCGCGCTCGTCCTCGTCGAAGCCGCGCCCGGCCGACCCGACCCGGCCACGCCCGCGATGATCGCCGGCTGGCTCGACTCCTGGCCCACACCGTTCCCCTCCCGGCAGGACGCCGTCGCCTTCCTCGGCGGCGGCGCGGTCGGCGAGGGCTGGGCCGCCGGTCTGGAGGAGCGCGACGGAGGCTGGTGGCCCCGTTTCGACCGCGACGTCATGGTCGCGACGATCGCCGCCAACGACCGCGCCCGCTGGCTGGATTGGGACCGGATCGGCTGCCCCACCCTGCTGGTCCTCGGCCAGCGCGGCATCATCCCGCCCGCCGATGCCGACGAGATGCTCACCCGCCGCCCCGCCACCCGGGCCGTCGGCCTCCCCGGCACCGGCCACGACGTCCACCTCGAACAGCCCGACGAACTCCACCGCCTGCTCGCCGACTTCCTCGGTTCCGCCACGGCCTGAGGCGCAGGCCTGCCCGATGCCCAGGTCATCACCGGTACGTACGCGCGGACGCTCGAAATCGCTCGGGCTCCGAGCGAGTGCCGTGCGAGGATCTCGCCCATGACGATCGTGCCCACTCTGACCGAACAGCGCTCCCCATGGGTCGTGTTCACCTCCCCGGCCGATCCGTGGCTGGCGTCGGAGACGGCCGCGCTCGTGCGGCGCAACGGTCTGGTCCTGCGGCTGGACGGCCGGGAGCTGCGCGATGCGGCGTCCGTCTTCCGGACCTTCGCCCGGGAGCTGTCGTTCCCCGACTACTTCGGCCACAACTGGCACGCGCTGGTGGACTGCCTCCACGACTGGCACGGCCCCGGCCACGGGGAGCAGGACCTCGCGATCCTGATCGAGCACGCGGACGACCTGCTGAAGGCGGACTTCCTCGGGCTGCTCGTATCGGATCTCGCCGAGGCGGCCTGGCACTCCAACCTGCGCCTGGACGCCGACGGCGAGCTCAGCGAGTGGCGGCGGCGAATCGCCCAGCACTTCGTCCTCCTCCTGGACCACACCGCACCCGCCGCCTTCGCCGAGGCGGTGGCCCGCGGCATGGACGTGGCGGTGGCACTCTCGGACGGTCGGCTGCTCGCCACTCTGACCGACGTCGACTGGCCCGGCGGAGATCCCGCGTCCACCCCCTGGACGGCCGGCCCGCTCTCCTTCGCGGACGAGGAGATCCTCGGCGGCACGGCCGTCAAGGGCGTCGCGCTCTTCCGGGAACACCTCGGATGCTCGATCCACGAGGCCCTGGACGTCTTCCGGTCCCGCTCCGACCACCTGCGCCGCGAACGCCCGGACGACTGAACGACGGGCCGCCCGGCCACGCCACCAGGCTCGCCGAGTGGCTTCGGGACCGCCGTTCCGTCACAGGCCGACGTCGGCGATGATGCGGTCCATCCGTGCGCGCGGCAGCACGGGGTTGGCCGCGGCGCCCTCGACGACGTGGGGATCCGGGTCCATCAACAGCCGTTCCAGCAGGTCGGCGTCGGCGTGGGGATGCCGGGCCGCGCCCGCGCGCAGGAAGTCCTCCATGGAGTCCGCGAGCCGCCGCAGCTCCGTGACGGGCAGCTCGGGATCCTCCAGGGCGAGGAGGCGCGCCCTCGGGTTCGGCTCGTCCACGAGGCCGCGCAGCTCCTGGCGAGGGAAGTTGGGGTGGTCCACCAGCCGGGGCCGGGGGCGGGAGCTCTCGCCGTGGTCGCGGATCAGCCGTAGCAGGACATCGGGCGGTGTGTCGGGCCGGTCGGCGGCTTCGCGGCGGACGGACACGTCCGGGTCCTCGTCCAGCCTCTGCCAGGCCTCCGCCGGGAGGTCCCGCCCGGTGGCCAGGACCTTCCGGAACACCGCGTGGGGGCAGTCGAGGTAGGTCAGCCGCTCGGCGAGGGGCGCGTCTCGCAGCCAGCTCGGCGTGTAGGGCGACCAGCGAAGGGCGACAGTGGCGTCCGAACTGCCGGCAGCGTCCTCGGCTTCCACCAGTGCGAGCAGTCGGTCCCGGATCTCGGGGGTGACGTGGCGGCTGTAGGCCACCGCAACGCGCACGGACGGGTCCGCACTGTCCTGAAGGCAGGCCACCATGTCGGCCGTCAGGTGCGGGTTGCCTGCCACCGCGTGCAGCACCGCCTGGTCCCCGGTCGCCAGCAGCCGGTCGAACTGCCGGGTCGTCAGCGGGACATGACGTGCGATGTTGGACCGGACGGCCGGATCGGCGAGGCAGCGCTCGTAGTACTCCGGAGGGACACCCGGGTACTCGGCCAGGGTGGCAGTGGCCCGCACCTTCGGGTCGGCATCGGTGAGGAGCGCCAACTGTACGGCGATCGGCCGCTCCCGCCAGGCCCACGCGACCATCGCGCGCAGCTTGGGATCGGACGCGGCCGCGAGTTCCGCTGGCGGTCGGCCGTAGGTCTCGACCAGGTCCTCGATGCCGCCCAACTGGACCTCACGCTCGACCATGGTCCGGACGAAGTCCGCACGGGCGCCGCGGATCGCCGGGTCGGGATGCCCGGCGATCCGGCGGCGCATCACGGGGGAGGCCCGCCTCGTGTTCATGAGCACTGCCGAATCGGCGCCGCCGTACGTCAGCAAGGCCTCGGCCACTTGGTCCGGCAGCTGCCCTTTGCGCAGCTCCAGCCCGTGCCGGCCCGCGCCGTTCGCGGCCAACCGCACCAACACATCGATCGGCGCGGCCGGGTTCTGCCCCAGCCCGGACAGTTGCGGCTCCTTGAGACTGACCATACGCCCACGCTAGTGCCGCATCAGGCAACGTTCGCCCTGTCGTGACGTGCCGCCTGGTTGCTGTTCCGAGCGGCGCGGGAGCGTCAGAATGATCACGTGGCTGAACGCGTGCAGGTCCGGGAGATTGACGACGGCGAGGGCAGACGGCTGCTGCGGATCGTCCGCAGGGGCACCGGTTCGGTGGTGACCTGGTGGCGAGCCCAGATGGTGCTGCTGTCCGCCCAAAGCATGCCCGTGGCGAAGATCGCCGAGGTCACGTTCACCAGCGCGGACCGGGTCCGCGACGTGATCCACAACTTCAACGCCGACGGCTTCGCCTCGCTCTACCCGAAGTACCGGGCGGGCGCTCGAGGACATTCACCCTGCCCGAACGCCGGGAGATCAAGAAGATCGCGAAGTCCAGGCCGGCCGAGCACGGCCTGCCGTTCTCGACCTGGAGCCTGGCCAAGCTGGCCGACTTCCTGGTCGCCGAGGGGGTTGTCGACGACATCAGCCACGAGGGCCTTCGGGTCCTGCTCCGCGAGGAGGGCGTCTCGTTTCAACGCGTGAAGACCTGGAAGACCTCCCGCGACCCCGACTACGCCACGAAGAAGGCCCGCGTCGAGCACCTCTACGCGATCGCCGACGGCGAGGTCATACCCGAGGAAGGTGAGCCCGAAGTCGTCTTCTGCATAGACGAGTTCGGCCCGCTCAACCTCCAGCCCCACCTCGGCCGGCAGCGGGCCGAACGCGGCGGCCGGCACAAGGACCCCGAGCGTGAGCCCCGGCCCCGCCGACGGGCGACCTACACCCGCCCGCACGGCGTGAGGCACCTGTTCGCCGCCTACGACCTCGCCAAGGACCAGCTCTACGGGCACATCAAGAAGGCCAAGAACCGCTCCAAGTTCCTGGAGTTCTGCCGCTACCTGCGCCCCCTGCACCCGGCGGACGTCCGCATCGCGATCATCTGCGACATCTACTCACCCCACCTGACCACCAAGCGGTGCCAGCGGGTCAGGACCTGGGCCGCGGCGAACAAACGTGGAGATCGCCTACACCCCGACCAACAGCTCCTGGCTCAACCGGATCGAGGCCCAGTTCACCGCCCTGCGCTACTTCGCCCTCGACGGCACCGACCACCCCAGCCACAAGGCCCAGGGCAGCATGATCCGCCGCTACATCATCTGGCGGAACAAGCACGCCGCCGACGAACGCCTCCGCACGGTCGTGGCCAGAGCCAACGTCGCCTGACCGACTGCTACCCGAACGAGCCGTCTGCGCGACCGGCGAAGCTCTCGCAGCCATCGTGCTCGAACCGCACTCGGCCATCGAATGACGAGGCGGGGTTGCTGCACGCCCCGTAGTCCTGGCCGAGCTCCCCGCTCAACGCGATCCAGAAGCGGCATCCTCCGCACTGGGCGTCATACCACTCGTCCCGGTAGTCGGGCTGGGCCGTCGAGCGGTTCAACAACGCGAGCCAGCGCGCATGGCACCGATCATTGTGATCTTGATCCTCGCCCGTCCAAGGCTCACCAGTAGCCACTCCCATTGCCTCCCCCACCCCGTTTGATCCGAGACCGTCAGTCCCGGCGCTTGCCAGTGATCCTCTCACCGAGAAACAGGGCGGAGGTTCTCTGATGCGGCACCAGCGAGCTCCTGGAAGCGC
>NZ_JBSGFD010000106.1:0-6594 GCF_053603215.1 Kitasatospora sp. NPDC004240
ACCCCTCTTCCCCACCCCCCCCCCCCCCCTAACCCCCCCGGGCCCCCCCCCCCCCGGCCCGGCCCGCCCCCCCCCCGGCGCGGGGCTCCGATGCCCCGGAGCCCGGGGCATCGGAGCCCGGGGCCACGGCCCCGGCGGACGAGAGCGACCCCGCGGCGGACGACCCGCCCGAGCGCGAGGAGTCCGGCCCGGCGGCGGACCTGCTGCGCCAGTACCTGCGCGAGATCGGCCGGATCCGGCTGCTGAACGCCGCCGAGGAGGTCGAACTGGCCCGCCGGATCGAGGCCGGCCTGTTCGCCGAGGAGCAGCTCCACCGCGAACCCCCGCCGCCCGACCGGCTCGCCCGCGAACTGGACACCCTGGTGGTCATCGGCCGGATCGCCAAGCGCCGGCTGATCGAGGCCAACCTGCGGCTGGTGGTCTCCGTCGCCAAGCGCTACGTCGGACGCGGGCTGACCATGCTGGACCTGGTCCAGGAGGGCAACCTCGGACTGATCCGCGCGGTCGAGAAGTTCGACTACGCCCGGGGCTACAAGTTCTCCACGTACGCGACCTGGTGGATCCGCCAGGCGATGAGCCGGGCGCTGGCCGACCAGGCGCGCACCATCAGGGTCCCGGTGCACGTGGTCGAACTGATCAACCGGGTGATCCGGGTGCAGCGTTCGCTGCTGCAGGAACGCGGCGTCGAGCCCACCGCCGCCGACCTCGCCCTCGCCCTGGAACTGACCGAGGAACGGGTGCGCGAGGTCCTGCGGCTGGCCCAGGAGCCGATCTCGCTGCACACCCCGGTCGGCGAGGAGGACGACGTGGCGCTCGGTGATCTGATCGAGGACGCCGACGCCGCCTCACCCGCCGAATCCGCGGCCTTCCTGCTGCTGCGTCAGCACCTGGAGGCCGTCCTGGCCACCCTCGGCGAGCGCGAGCGCCAGGTCGTCCAGCTCCGCTACGGCCTGGACGACGGGCGGCCCCGCACCCTGGAGGAGATCGGCCACGTCTTCGGCGTCACCCGGGAACGCATCCGCCAGATCGAGTCCAAGACCCTGACCAAGCTCCGCGACCACGCCTTCGCCGAACAGCTCCGCGGCTACCTGGACTAGGACGTGCTCGACTAGGACGCACTCGGCCCGGGAGCCGGGGCGGCCGGCGTCGCCGAGGGAGCAGGCAGCGTGGCCGAGGGGTCCGGGGTGGCCGGCGGCGTGGGCGGCTTGGGCGGGCCGACCGGGATCGGGGTGGAGGCGACCGAGTTGGCCAGGTCGGCGGCGGAGACCGTGCACGCCTCGCCGGCCTGCTGGTAGCCGCACACCTGGAAGGTGGTCGTCGGGTCGGCCGCGTTCACCATCGGCGAGTAGTTGTCGTAGCCCCAGTGGATCAGGGCCTCCGCGCTCTCGCCGGTGCTGGTGGTGATGATGGCCTTGTCGCCCGGCTGGCCCTCGGTGACGGCGGCCCAGGCCGCCTGGCACCGCTGGCTGTAGCGCAGGTAGGCGACCACCTTGCCGATGTTGATGGTCTGCATGGTCCGCGCGTCGGCGCCGCAGCCGGTCAGCTTGGGGTCCTTGTGCGAGCAGCCGACGGCCTGGCAGCCGGGCGCCGCCGGGGCGGGCGAGGACGGCGTGCCGGGCTTGGCGGGCGAGCTCGGCGCGCCGGCCGGCGGTACGGGCCGGGCGGCGGCGGCCGCGTCCTTCTTGCCGTCACCGGAGAAGCGGAGCCCGGCCAGCACCAGCAGGATCACCACCGCGACGGCGGCGCAGGACAGCAGGGCCACCGGCCGGCGCCGCAGTGCGGACGCCACGGGCTCGGGCGCGTCCGCCCTCTCCCGCGTCACCACCTCGTCGGCGGCCTCCTCACCGGCGGCGCGCTCCGGTGCGACGACCTCCGGAAGCACGGCCTCCGCGGGGGCGGGCTCCGCGGCGGCCGCCTCCGCGCCGCCCGTGCCGCTCGCGACGCCCGCGGGCGCGGCCGGTTCGGTGGTGGCCGCCGTCCAGAGCGAGCGCAGCGCGGGCCCGTCGCAGTCGACGGTGGCGATCAGGGCGTCCAGGGCCTGTTCGGTGACGATCCGTTTGCCGTTGAGCCAGCGCTCCCAGGAGGCCCGGCTGTAGTGGGTGCGCGAGGCGAGCTCGGACAAGGAGAGTCCGGTCGCGTCCTTGACCGCGCGCAGTTCCACCGTCAGCCGCCTGACGGGTTCCGGCAACTCTTCCGGCAGTTGCTTCCAGGCCGGGGCCATGGGTACTCCAAACATGCGAGACGGGGGACGGGGGGAACGGCGTTCGGCCGGTGTGGTCCCCCGACCTCGGCCGTGGGGGCGTCTCCGCGTCTCCAACCTCTCCGGCCTGCCGTCTCAAACCCCACGTCAAGGCGCTGAGACGGAGCGAAGTGTCTCACACACCCGGTGACCACTCGAACATGTATGTGTAATTGCGGCAGAGTTCTCATCGCCGGTTCAAGCGCCGCCCGGATCCTTCGTCCGGGCACCGTCGGCGCCCCGGTTCACGGCCGTCCCGGCCCCCACCGGTACGAGGCAGCCTCACGGGGGGAGGCTGCCCCGGACCGCCAGGGACACCGCGGCGGGGAGGACGTTCACCCACGTCCTCCCCGCCGCGGCCGTTCGCGTTCCGGGCCGTCCCACAGCCGTGGGACGCCTCCGACCTGCGCCGTCCCACACCGGATCCGCCCGTCGCGCAAGGCCGCGGACGGGCCGTCGGCGCGCGAACCCCGCCCCGTCCGGCACCGCCCGGCCCCGCGCCCGCCCGGGCCGACGAGCCGTCAGGGTGAATCGTCGGGGCGCACCGTCAGGCGGTCTCCGGGTGGGCCTTCTCCCGCGCCGCGCGGAACTGCTGACGCACCGCCGATCCGACCGGCAGGTCCTCCTCCGGGTCGGGCGTGACGGTGACCGACTCCGGCAGCGGCCACTGCGGCGGCTCCGGCGTCCCGGCCAGCGCCCAGGCGGCCTGCCGGGCCGCGCCGCGGGCGGCGTGGTCGCCGGGCGGCGGGACGACCACCGGCACGCCGAACAGCAGCGGCGCGATCTGCTGCACCGCGGGCAGCCGGCCGGCCGCGCCGAGCAGGAACACCCGTCGCACCTCCACGCCCTGGGCGCGCAGGACGTCGAGGGCGTCCGCGAGGTTGCACAGCATGCCCTCGACGGCGGCCCGGGCCAGGTGCTGCGGGGCCATCGACTCGGCCCGCATCCCGGTCAGGGTGCCGGCCGCGTGCGGCAGCGCGGGCGTCCGCTCGCCGTCCAGGTAGGGCAGCAGCACCAGGCCGTACGCGCCGGGGGAGGACTGCAGGGCCAGCTCGCTCAGGCCGGCGAGGTCCTGGCCGAGCAGGGCGGCGGTGGAGCGCAGCACCTGGGCCGCGTTCAGGGTGGCCACCATGGGCAGGTGGCGGCCGGTGGCGTCGGCGAAGGAGGAGACCAGCCCGGTGGCGTCCACCACGGCCCGGTCGTGCACCGCGAAGATCGTCCCGGCGCTGCCCAGCGAGACCACCGCGTCGCCCGGGCCGAGGCCCAGGCCCAGTGCGGCGGCCATGTTGTCCCCGGTGCCGGCCGAGATCAGCAGGCCCTCGGGGGTGTGCCCGGCGGGTTCGGCCGGGGCCAGGACGTCGGGCACCTTCAGCCGGTGGCCCAGGGCGAGCTCCACCAGGTCCTGCCGGTACTCGCCGGTGATCGTCGACCAGTAGCCGGTGCCGGAGGCGTCGCCGCGGTCGGTGGTGCGGCGCTTGGGGTGGCCGAGCAGCTGCCAGATCAGCCAGTCGTGCGGCATCAGCACCTCGGCCACCCGGCGGGCGTTGGCCGGTTCGAACTCGGCCAGCCAGCGCAGCTTGGCGATGGTGTACGTGGGGCCCGGCACGGCGCCGATGGCCTGCGTCCAGGCGGCCGGTCCGCCGAGCTCGTCGACCAGCGCGGCGGCGGCCCCGCCGGCCCGCGGGTCGTGCCACAGGAGGGCCGGGCGGACCAGCACGCCGCCCGCGTCCAGGCCGATCATGCCGTGCGGCTGCGCGCTGACGCCGATCGCCCGGACGCCCTCCAGCAGGCCGCCGGTGGCGGCCTCGCCGAGCGAGTGCAGCCAGGCCTGCGGGTCGGTCTCCCCGGGGCGGGCGTCGGGCCCCTCCTGGACCGGGTGGGGCGCCTTGCCGGACTTCAGCACCGCGCCGGTCTCGGTGTCGCACGCGACGATCCGGGTGCGGCTGGTGGAGCTGTCTATCCCCGCGACGATGGCCATGTCGAGATCATGCCTCAGCGGGCGCCGCGGCGCGGGCAGGGCGGGCAAGATTTGTCCGCCCGGCACCGCCCCGTGCCCTTACGAACGGTAGGTGCCCCAGCTGTCTTCCTCGCCCCTGGGACGGTTGAAGTACGGCACCCGGTCGGTGACCGCGTGCGGCAGCCGGTCACCGACCCTGTCCGCGACGGCGCCGGCGGCCTTCCCGGCCACCGCGCCTGCCTGCTGCTTCGCCTTGTCGGCCGCGCCCTGCACCTTGGGGTTCTGGGCGACCTGCCGGGTGACCTTGGCGATCTGCTCGTAGCGCTGGCGGCCCGCCCGCGAGCCCAGGACGTAGCCCGCCGCGAGCCCGACGATGAACGACAGCTTCCACATGATCGGATTCCACCCTCTCCTGGCGGCCATTGCCGCATTGCCCTACCCGCCCTTCGGGGCGGTGAACCGTCCGTGTCCCCAGCATCCCCGGGTGCCGCGCCGGGCGCGCGCGGGGCGCGCCGGGCGGTCCGGCGGGGCGGCCGGGGAAAGCGATTGGCGGACCACCCCCCCGAGTGCGCTAATGTATGTCCCGCAGCGAGCGCCGCGGAGCCCGGGAAGCCGGGGGCCACGGCGGGAAGCTCGATCCCCCATAGCTCAATTGGCAGAGCAGCCGACTGTTAATCGGCAGGTTATTGGTTCGAGTCCAATTGGGGGAGCTCGGGAGAGCGGCCGCAGGGCCGGTTTCCCTTGGCAGTACCGCGATCCCGCATAGCTCAATTGGCAGAGCAGCCGGCTGTTAACCGGCAGGTTTTTGGTTCGAGTCCAAATGCGGGAGCTGCGCCGGGTGCGTCCCGGTGACTGCTCAGAGCGAAGGCCCCTCGGACGACCGGGGGGCCTTCGTGTTGTGCGCCCGCCGTGCCGCCGGCCGGGCCGTCCCCGCCTCCGGGCCGCCCACCGGGCCCCCGGACGCCCGGCCGGGGTGTCGCGTCCGCCACACCGGACACCGGGGCCGGACGGGGTCAGGCCGTGGCCCTCCGGTACAGCTCCGCGATCCGGTCGTCGAAGGCGACGCTGTACGAGGTCCCCGCGGTGTCGCCGCCCTCCTGGTAGCCGCCGATCACCCCGACGACCGTGCCGTCCGCGGCGACCCACGGGCTGCCGCTGGTGCCGTCGGTGTAGCCGCCGCAGTCGAAGCGCTCCTGGGTCGGGCTGTGCTCGCTGGTGGTGCCGGCGCAGGTGATCGGCTCGTCGCTCTCGTTGGGGTAGCCGGTCACCGAGACCGCCAGCCCGAAGCCCCGACGCAGGCCGAGGGCGTTGCCGCCGACCGCGTCCTCCACCGCGAGGCCGTTCACCGGCCGGACGGTGACGAAGGCCACGTCGTACTCCGGGTCGTCCCGGTCGGTCCAGCGGGCGTCCACCGTGACCGACTCCACCGGCCAACTCCCGTAGGGCGAGTAGCCGTTGCGGTAGCCGGGGGTGAACACCAGGCCGTCCAGCAGGCCGATCCGCCGGCTCTGCACGCAGTGCGCGGCGGTCACCAGCAGGTTCCGCCCGGGGCTGTGCACCACGCTCGCCGTGCAGGCGCGCGCGCCCTGGGGGGTGAGGACCGACAGGGTGCCGATCCGGTCGCCCGTCGCGCTCTGCGGCGCCACCTCGGCGGTCGGCGCCTGCCCGGTCCCGCCGCAGGCGGTACCGGCGCCGAGCAGCAGGGCCGCCAGCGCGACCGCCTGCCCCGCGCGTGCGGGCCGTACCGGTCGGGGGGCCATCCGGGCTCTCTCTCGTCCTCGGGGCGGCCGTGGTCCGGTCGGCCGCCGTTCGTGAGGAAGATCTACCAGCCCGCGCCCGGCGGCGCCACTGTCCCCCGGGGGTACCCCCGGCCGGAGGCCGGGGGAGCGGCGGACCGGTGACACCTCCGTGGTGAACCCCCGCCGCCCGGCCGGCGGCCGCCGCCGTGCCCGCCGCGCGGCTCGGCCCGAGGCCCTGCCCCGGCCCGTCGTGGACGCACCGCCCCGGCTCACGTGTCGTCATCCGCCGCGGCCCGGCGATCCGCTGCGCACCCATGTGCGCCCCCGGCGCGCACCAGGGGTGATCGACCGGCTATGCTGCCCGGGACGGCCTCGCGGGGCCGTCTGCTGCTGACACGACGGGACATCCGGCGCGCGCGGCGAACCGGGGCGGTAGCTCAGCCGGTTAGAGCAGGGGACTCATAATCCCTTGGTCGTGGGTTCGAGTCCCACCCGCCCCACCTCTCGGTCAGGGCCGTCACCTGCGCGAAACTCTAGAACAGACGGCCTCCACGGCCGCGCCGACAGGCCGGGAATCACCCGAATAGGGCCGCGCCGGGGGCGCGTTGACGGGGCTGTAACTCGCCCGCTCCCCTCCAGGCCCTCCTGGCCCGGCGCCG
>NZ_JBSGFD010000106.1:6694-29334 GCF_053603215.1 Kitasatospora sp. NPDC004240
ACACTCGGCACTCCCTCGCTCCTGCGTCGCTCCCTCGCTTCTCCCTTTCGTCACCGGCGGGCCCTTCGGCTCGGGGCGGGGGACTCGCCCGCTCCCCTTCGGGCCCTCCTGGCCCGGCGCCGACACTCGGCACTCCCTCGCTCCTGCGTCGCTCCCTCGCTTCTCCCTTTCGTCACCGGCGGGCCCTTCGGCTCGGGGCGGGGGACTCGCCCGCTCCTCTCCGTACCCCGCAGTCCCTCGGCCCCTCGGCCCGCGCGGGACTTCCGTATCCTGGCGCGATGCTCGAAGCCGCCCACCTGCCGACCCCGCTGGTCGACTGCCCCGACGAGACCCTGGCCCGGGCCGGCGTGGAGCTGCGGCTGAAGCGGGACGACCTGCTGCACCCGGCCGTGCCGGGCAACAAGTGGCGCAAGCTGGCGCCCAATCTGGCCGCCGCCCTGGAGCAGGGCCACACCCGGTTGCTGACCTTCGGCGGCGCCTACTCCACCCACCTGCGGGCGGTGGCCGTGGCCGCCGGCGCGCTGGGGCTGGAGAGCGTCGGACTGGTCCGCGGCGACGAGCTGGCCGACGCGCCGCGCAACTGGTCGCTGCGGGCCGCCGAGGCGGCCGGGATGCGGCTGTCCTTCCTCTCCCGGGCCGACTACCGCGCGCTGGCCGGCGGCGTTGGCGATCCGGCGGTGGCGGACGGGCTGCGGCGGCGCTGGGGCCCGTGCCTGGTGCTTCCGGAGGGCGGCTCCAACGCGCTCGCGGCCGTCGGCGCGGCCGTGATCCCGTCCGAGCTGCCGGACCTCGGCCCGCGGGACGTGGTGTGCTGCCCGGTCGGCACCGGCGGCACCCTGGCCGGCATCGCGGCCGGCCTGCCGCCGGGCGCCCGGGCGCTGGGGGTGGCGGTGCTGCGCGGCGGCGCCGGGTACCTGGAGGGCGAGGTGGCGCGGCTGCACCGGGAGGCGTACGGCCGGGAGTTCGGCAACTGGCGGATCGACCACGAGCACCACGGCGGCGGCTACGGCCGGGTGCCGGACGCGCTGACGGTCTTCGCGGACGCCTTCGAGCGGCGCCACCGGATCCCGCTGGAGCGCCGCTACGTGGCCAAGCTGCTCGCCGCGCTGCACGGGCTGGCCGCCGCCGGGGCGTTTCCCCGCGGCACCCGGCTGACGGCGGTGGTCACCGGGCTGCCCGACCCGGCCTGAGCGCACCCGGCCGGTGAGCGCCCGGCCCGAAGGGGAAGGGAACGGCCGGGGGCGGGCTCAGCCGAAGGTGAGGTCCGCGCAGACGTCGGTGTCGGCGCCGCGGCTGTTCTCGGCGATGCCGGTGGGCACGCCGGTCGGGGTCGGCAGGCCCGGGGAGGCGGTGCCGCCCGGCGCGGCGGACGGGCCGGCGCCGTCCTCGGTGTGGCCGGCGGGGGAGGGCCGGAAGTCGCGGCCCAGGGTGACGGTGACGCCCTCGGCGGCGGGCTCCTCCACCAGCCGCGCCCCCGGGAAGAGCGCGGCCAACTGCTCGGCGGCGGGCCCGAACGCCGGGCCGTACGCGATCTCGGTGCTGAGCCGCCCGCCGTCGGTCTTCCCGAGGACGACCTCGGTGAAGCCCCTGGCGCGGATCGCCTCGGCGCCGCGGCCGGCCAGGCCGGGGGTGCCGACGCCGTTGACCACGGTGACCGGCGTGGCGGCCAGCTCGGGCGCCAGCGGGCCCGCGGAGGCGGTGCCGGAGACGCTCGCGGAGGGCGAGGCGGACGCGGAGGGCACGTGCCCGGTGCTCTGGCCGTCCAGGGTGCGGTCCTCGCGCAGCAGCTTCCACAGGACGTCGACGTCCGGGCGCACCAGCGCGACCCGGTCGCCGGCGAAGCGCCAGGGGGTGGTGACGAAGGTGACGTCGGCGAGCTTGATGTGCTGCATCGACTGGGCGAACTCGACCAGCTTCATCGCCGAGCCCAGTCCCTCGTCCACGGTGAGCGAGCGGGTGGCGGCGTCGGCGAGCGGGAGCAGGGTCGGCAGGTCGAAGCCGAGGCCCTGGATCTTCTTGATCATGGAGGAGAGGAAGGCCTGCTGGCGCTTCATCCGGCCTATGTCGGAGTTGTCGCCGAATCCGTAGCGGGCCCGCAGGTAGTCCACGGCCGGCTGCCCGGATATCTTCTGCGGGCCCTTCCTCAGCTTGATGTTGTGCGAATCGACCGCGTTGGGGACGCAGACGTCCACGCCGTCGATGGCGCTGGTCATCGCGGCGACGCCCTTGAAGTCGACCACGATGGTGTGGTCGACGCGCAGGCCGGTCATCGACTCCACGGTGTTCTGGGTGCAGGCGGGGTTGCCGTTGGGGGACTCGCCGATCGTGAACGCCTCGTTGAACATCTGGTTCGTCCGGGGCGAGGTCCACTTGCCGCTGGGCAGCCGGCAGGAGGGGATGGTGACCAGCGCGTCCCGGGGTATCGAGACGCCGACGGCGTGCTTCCGGTCGGCGTAGACGTGCAGCAGGATCGCGGTGTCGGAGTGCCCGACGCCCTCGTCGCCGCCGCCGAGGTCGGCGTTGCCGTCGTTGCGGGTGTCCGAGCCCAGCAGCAGCACGTTGACCGGCACCGAGGCGCCCGGGCTGACCGGGACGGGGGCCGGCGGCCGGGTGGTGGCGACGCCGCCCGGGTCGAAGGTGGTGATGTTGCTGTCCAGCCGGTGGTAGAACCAGGCGCCCGCGCCCGCGACGGACAGCACGAGGACGGCGGCCAGGCCCACGGCGGTCCGTACGAAGCGCCGCCTGCGCGAGCTGCTGCTCATCGTCCCCGGGTCTCCCGTTCTCCGAAAAGGGCGCGCGCGGAAGGGGCGCGCGCCGGAAAAGCGCATGCCGACCGACCCCACGGAGGGGTGACGGCAAAGTTCCGAAGGTTAGACGCGCGGGAGGACTGTTCGGTTACACGCGATGAACGGCGAATTCGGTTCGAATCCGACTAATCCTGTGTGATCCTGCTCACGCGCCGGGTCCGGAGGCGTTGGTCAGCATCCGGCGCAGCAGATCGCGCAGCACCGTCCGCTCCTCGTCGTCCAGCGCGGCCAGCGGCTCGCGGGCGAAGTTGAGCGACTCGCGCAGCTCCTCGGAGGCGGCCGCGCCGCTCTCGGTGGCGGCGACCAGCTTCACCCGGCGGTCCTGCCGGTCGGCCTCCCGGGTGACGAAGCCCCGGGACTCCAGCCGGTCGACGATGCCGGTGATGTTGGACGGCTCGCAGCTGAGCGTCTGGGCGATGTGGCGCATCGGCATCGGGCCGCGCCGCAGCAGGGCGAGCACCTTGGCCTGGGCGCCGGTGAGCGAGCGGGCGGCGGCGGCCTCCTCGTACTCGCGGTGGAAGAGACCGACCAGGTTGGCCATCAGGTCGACGACCTCGCGGGTGATCTCGTCGGGCCGCGCGGCGGCGGGCGGGGTCGGCTGGGTGTCCATGGCCACCAGTCTACCTGAACAGTTGACAACGTGAACCTTTCATGTCCATCGTTACTTCAGTAGCTCAACCTTTCATGTCGCCCAGCTGTCCTCGGTACAAGGAGAACCCCCCTCATGGCCCAGTCGGAAGCGCCCGCCACCGCCCGTGAATGGCACCTCGCCGCCCGTCCGCAGGGCTGGCCCACCCCGGCGGACTTCGCGCTGGTGGAGGCGCCCGTCCGCACCCCCGGCCCGGGCGAGATCCTGGTCCGCAACACCCACCTCTCGGTCGACCCGTACATGCGCGGCCGGATGAACGACGTGAAGTCCTACGTACCGCCGTTCGAGCTCGGCAAGGCGATGGACGGCGGCGCGGTCGGTTATGTCGTCGCCTCCGGGGCGGACGGCTACGCCCCGGGCGACGCCGTGCTGCACGGGCTCGGCTGGCGCGAGTACGCCACCCTGGACGCCCGGCACGCGGTGAAGGTCGACCCGGGGGCGGCCCCGCTCTCCGCCTACCTCGGCGTGCTCGGCATGCCGGGTCTGACCGCCTACGCCGGCCTGATCGCGGTCGGCGGCATCAAGGAGGGGGACCGGGTCTTCGTCTCCGGCGCGGCCGGCGCGGTCGGCCAGCTGGTCGGTCAGATCGCCCGGCTCAAGGGCGCCTCGCTGGTGGTGGGCTCGGCCGGTTCGGCGGAGAAGACCGCCGCGCTGGTCGAGGAGTACGGCTTCGACGCCGCCTTCAACTACAAGGACGCCCCGGTCCGCGAGCAGCT
Organism: Kitasatospora sp. NPDC004240; assembly: GCF_053603215.1. Classification (NCBI taxonomy): domain Bacteria; kingdom Bacillati; phylum Actinomycetota; class Actinomycetes; order Kitasatosporales; family Streptomycetaceae; genus Kitasatospora; species Kitasatospora sp. NPDC004240. The sequence continues at coordinate 10,867 of NZ_JBSGFD010000106.1, forward strand.
CGCCAAGGCCGCCCCGGACGGCATCGACCTCTACTTCGACAACGTCGGCGGCGACCACCTGGAGGCCGCGATCGGCGCGCTGGACGTGCACGGACGAGCCGTGCTCTGCGGCGCGATCGCCCAGTACAACGACACCTCGGCGCCGGCCGGCCCGCGCAACCTGGCGCTCGCGATCGGCAAGCGGCTGCGGCTGGAGGGCATGCTGGTGCGCGACCACGCCGCGCTGCAGCCGCGGTTCGTCGAGGAGGTCGGCGGCTGGCTGCGCGAGGGCCGGCTGCGCTACGCGGAGACCGTGGTGGACGGATTCGAGCACACCGCCGAGGCCTTCCTGGACCTGCTCCGCGGCGCCAACACCGGCAAGATGGTGGTCCGCCTGGAGGGCTGAGACCACGCTGACGCCTCCTCAGGCGCGAGCCGCCCCGTCGCCCGTCCGGGCCCGGGGCGGCTCCCGTGGTTCCGGCACCGGTCCCGTGGTTCGGGCACCGGGCGCTGGCGGCGCGGTCCCACTACCGCAATCCGGGTGTATCCGAAAGTGCGTCAGCGGCCGTGCGGGGCGGCGCGGTACGGTGGTCGGGCCGCACGATGGGGCCGTTCGGGGGAGAGATCCGGCCGAAGGGTGGACCTCGATGGGGATTCGATTAGCATTGAGCGAAAGCCTGTCCGTTTTGCTCAATTTAGTGGCTTAATGTCGGCTAACGTGGGTAACCGTGGATCAACTACAGGCGCACGCGGCACGAGGCAGCTGGGGAAGGCGACCCTCGTCCACAGCCTGGAGGTCCCGGTGACGACACGTGGAGTCCTGTACGTCCACTCCGCGCCCCGCGCGCTGTGCCCGCACGTCGAGTGGGCCGTCGCGGGGGTGCTCGGTGTGCGGGTCGGCCTGGACTGGATCCGCCAGCCGGCCGCGCCCGGCCACTGGCGCGCCGAGTTCTCCTGGCAGGGCGAGCCCGGCACCGCCTCGAAGCTCGCCTCCGCGCTGCGCGGCTGGCAGCTGATCCGCTACGAGGTGACCAGCGAGCCCTGTGCCACGGCGGAGGGCGAGCGGTACAGCAGCACGCCCACGCTCGGCATCTTCCACGCCGTCACGGGCATCCACGGCGACATCCTGATCCCCGAGGACCGGCTGCGCGCCGTCCTGCTGCGCGCCCGCAGCGAGGGCGCCGACCTGGAGGAGGAGATCGCCCGGCTGCTCGGCAAGCCCTGGGACGACGAGTTGGAGCCGTTCCGCTACGCCGGCGAGGGCGCCCCGGTGCGCTGGCTGCACCAGGTGGTCTGAGCCCTCCGCCGCCCCGCGGCACCACGACCGCCCCGCGGCACGACGACGAGGAGGGGCCGGCGCGTTCCGACGCGCCGGCCCCTCCTCGGACGTCCGGGGACGGATCAGACCGAACGGAAGGCCAGCACCACGTTGTGGCCGCCGAAGCCGAACGAGTTGTTCAGCGCGGCGATCCGGCCGTCGGCCGGCAGCGCGCGGGGCTCGTCGCGCACGATGTCCGCGTCGACCTCCTCGTCCAGCTCCGCCACGTTGATGGTGGGCGGGGCGAGGCGGTGGTGCAGCGCCAGCACGGTCGCGACGGTCTCGATGCCGCCGGCGCCGCCCAGCAGGTGGCCGGTCATCGACTTGGTGGCCGAGATGGCGATGTGGTCGAGGTGCTCGCCGAGCTCCTTGCGCAGCGCCTTCAGCTCGGCGGTGTCACCCTGCGGGGTCGAGGTGGCGTGCGCGTTGACGTGCACCAGCTCGGCCTTGTCCAGCTCGTTGCGCTCGAACAGGTCGGCGATCGCGCGGGCCACGCCGGCACCGGTGGGCTCGGGCTGCGCGATGTGGTGCGCGTCCGAGGACAGGCCCTGGCCGACGGCCTCGCAGTAGATGCGGGCACCGCGGGCCTCGGCGTGCTCGACCGACTCCAGCACGACCACGCCGGCGCCCTCGCCGAGCACGAAGCCGTCACGGGCCTTGTCGTACGGGCGCGAGGCCTGCTGCGGGGCGTCGTTGTTCTTGGACATCGCCATCATGTTGGCGAACGCGGCGATCGGCAGCGGGTGGATCGCCGCCTCGGTGCCGCCGGCCACCACGACGTCGGCGCGGCCGGTGCGGATCATCTCGATCGCGTAGCCGATCGCCTCGGCGCCGGAGGCACAGGCGGAGACGGGGGTGTGCACACCCGCGCGGGCGCCGACCTCCAGGCCGACGTTGGCCGCCGGGGAGTTGGGCATCAGCATCGGGACGGTGTGCGGGGAGACCTTGCGGACGCCCTTCTCCTTCAGCACGTCGTACTGGTCGAGGAGGGTGGTCACGCCGCCGATGCCGGAGGCGATCACGGCGCCCAGGCGCTCGGGCGCGAGCTTGGAGGACTCGTCGGTGGCCGGGGTCTCGTAGCCGGCGTCGGCCCACGCCTCGCGGGCCGCGATCAGCGCGAACTGGGCCGAACGGTCCAGCTTGCGGGCCACCGGGCGGGGCAGGACCTCACCCGGCTCCACGGCGGTGCGCGCCGCGATCCGCACGGGGAGCTCGGCGGCCCACTCCTCGGTCAGCGCGGCGACCCCGGAGCGTCCGGCGACCAGGTTCTCCCAGGTCGTGGCGGCGTCGCCGCCCAGCGGCGTGAAGGCGCCGACACCCGTGACGACCACGGTACGGTTTTCAACGGTCACTGGAATGTCTTCTCTCACGTGTGCGGTGGCTCGGCGGCGCCGTGGGTGTGGGGCCCGGCCGGGACGCCTGGGGCGTCCCGGCCGGGGGTCGGCCGGCTCCGGGCCGGCCGTTGGTCAGACGTCGAACACGTCGGACGCGTCGAACGCTCAGGCGTTGGCGAGGATGTAGTCCACCGCGTCGCCGACGGTCTTCAGGTTCTTGACCTCGTCGTCCGGGATCTTGACGTCGAAGCGCTCCTCGGCGGCCACGACGACCTCGACCATGGACAGCGAGTCGACGTCCAGGTCATCGGTGAAGGACTTGTCGAACTCGACGTCCTCGGCCGGGATGCCGGCGATCTCGTTGACGATCTCAGCGAGACCTTCCAGGACCTCGTCCTTGGTAGCCATACTGGCTGCTCCTCTTCGGTGTTGATCGCGGCCGCCCGGCGGACGGACGCAGGCTTTTCTCTGGGGTGGGGCGTAACGCGCCTAGGGGAGCGTAACGACTGCCGCGGCGTAGACCAGACCCGCCCCGAAGCCGATGATCAGGGCGAGATCACCGCTACGGGCTTCGCCGCTCTCCAACATGCGCTCCATCGCCAGCGGGATGGAGGCCGCGGAGGTGTTGCCGGTCTCGGCGATGTCGCGGGCGACGGGCACCGAGTCGGGCAGCTTGAGGGCCTTGATCATGGCGTCGGTGATGCGCATGTTGGCCTGGTGGGGGATGAACGCGCCGAGCTGGTCGGCGGTGATCCCGGCGGCGTCCAGCGCCTGCTGGGCCACCTTGGCCATCTCCCAGACGGCCCAGCGGAAGACGGACTGACCCTCCATCCGCAGCGCCGGCCACTTCGCGCCCTGCTCCGGGTGCTCGCCGGGCCCGTTGACGGCGCCCTCCTTGGCGAACGCGGTGTCCCAGGCCTGGGTCTGCGAGATGACGTCCTTCTGCGAGCCGTCCGAACCCCAGATCAGCTTGCCGATCCCGGGCGTGTCGGAAGGGCCGACGATCGCGGCGCCGGCGCCGTCGCCGAAGATGAAGGCGGTCGAACGGTCCGAGGTGTCGGTCAGGTCGCTGAGCCGCTCCACGCCGATCACCAGCACGTACTCGGCGCTGCCGCCGCGCACCATGCCGTCCGCCAGGCCCAGGCCGTAGCCGAAACCGGCGCAGGCGGCGGAGATGTCGAAGGCCGGGGCGGTGCCGCAGCCGAGGCGCTCGGCGATCTCGGTGGCCACCGCGGGCGTCTGCTTGAGGTGCGAGACGGTCGCGACGATCACGCCGCCGATCCGGTCCGGCGTGATGCCGGCCTGGGCGATCGCCTTGCCGGCCGCCTGCACCGACATCTCGGTGACGGTCTCCTCCGGGCCGGCCCAGCGGCGCTCGGCGATCCCGCTGCGGGTGCGGATCCACTCGTCCGAGGAGTCGATCCAGTTGAGCACCTCGGCGTTCGGGATCACCCGGACCGGGCGGTAACCGCCGACGCCGAGGATGCGCGAGTACTGCGCGCCGGTGGCCGGGCGGATCTGGGGGACGCTCATGCCTGGGTCTCCTGACCGCCGTGCTCCTCGACCAGCTCGCGCGCCTTGTCGAGGTCGGCGGGGGTCTTGAGGGCAAGCGTGGCCACGCCCTTGAGGTTCCGCTTGACCAGGTTGGTGAGGGTGCCCGCCGGGGCGAGCTCGATGACGGCCGTCGCGCCGAGGCGCTGCAGGGTCTCCATGCACAGGTCCCAGCGGACCGGGTTGGAGACCTGCGACACCAGGCGGTCCAGCACCTCGGTGCCGGAGGCGACGACCGCGCCGTCCTTGTTGGACACGTACGCGAGGGCCGGGTCCTGGACGGTCAGGGTGGGCGCCAGCTTGGCGAGACGCTCCACGCCCGGGGCCATGTGCTCGGTGTGGAAGGCGCCGGCGACCTTGAGCGCGATCAGCCGCGCGCCGGCCGGCGGGTCCTCCCGCAGGGCGTCCAGCTGGGCCAGCGTGCCGGCGGCCACGATCTGGCCGCCGCCGTTGTTGTTGGCCGCGGTCAGCCCGTGCTCGGCGAGCTTGGCCGCGACGGCCTCCGGGTCGCCGCCGAGGACGGCGGTCATCCCGGTCTCGGTGACGGCGGCCGCCTCGGCCATCGCCAGGCTCCGCTCGCGGACGAAGGTCAGCGCGTCGTGCGCGGAGAGCACCCCGGCGCCGGCGGCGGCGGTGATCTCACCGACGCTGTGGCCGGCCACGGCGCCGACCAGCTCACGGGCGCGGTCCTCGTCCGGGAACAGCGCGCGGGCGGTCACCAGGCCGGCGGCCACCAGCAGCGGCTGGGCGACGGCGGTGTCCTTGATCTCCTCGGCGGAGGCCTCGGTACCCGCGTGCACCAGGTCGAGCCCGGCGACCTCCGACCAGCCGCGGAGGCGGTCGGCGACACCGTCGAGCTCCAGCCAGGGGCTGAGGAAACCGGGGGTCTGAGCACCCTGTCCAGGGGCGACGATTACGAGCACGGTTCAACCCTCTCTCGCCAGGCGCCCGGGGGCGGGTAGGCGACGGTAACGAAGAAAAGCATCGGGGATTGTAAGTTCCCTACAGCACCCTCAGGAGTGCTCGCCGGCGGCCGTCAGTCGCCCCAGCGCCAGGGCGATCCGTAGCGTGAAGGCCGAACGTACGTCGGAGGGAGCGTAGCCCGTGACGTCGGTCACACGTCGGAGCCGGTAGCGCACCGTGTTGGGGTGGACGAAGAGCATTCTGGCGGCACCCTCCAAGGAGGACGCCTGCTCCAGGTAGACGCTCAGCGTCTCCAGCAGCGCCGACCCGGCCTCGTCCAGCGGTGTGTAGATCTCCTCCACCAACTGGCGGCGGGCCGCGGCGTCCCCGGCGAGCGCGCGTTCGGGCAGCAGGTCGTCGGCGAGCACCGGGCGCGGCGCGTCCGGCCAGGCCGCGCAGGCCCGCAGACCGGCGGCGGCCGCGTGCGCCGAGCGGGTCGCCGACAGCAGGTCCGGCACGGTCGGGCCGACCACCACCGGGCCCGGCGCGAACTGGCCGATCAGCGCCCGGGCGGCGTGCACCGGCTCCTTCTCGCCGCCGACCACCACGACCAGGCGCTTGCCCAGCACCCCGGTCAGCACGTGCAGCTTGGCGTACCGGGCGGCCCGGCGGATCGCCTCGACCACCAGTTCGCTGTCCCCGTCCGGGGCGGAACCCATCACCACCCGCACCTGGCTGGGCTGCCCCCAGCCGAGTGCGGCGGCCCGGGAGAGCACTCCCTCGTCCGCGTCACCGGACAGCAGCGAGTTGACGACCAGTGCCTCCAGCCGGGCGTCCCAGGCACCGCGTGCCTCGGCCGCCTGGGCGTACACCTGGGCGGTCGCGAAGGCGATCTCCCGGGCGTACACCAGCACCGACTCGCGCATGTCCGCCTCGTCGCCGGGCGCGGCCACCTCCTCGATGGCCTCCTCCATCACCTCGATGGTGGTGCGGATCAGCTCGACGGTCTGGCGCAGGGTGATCGCCCTGGTCAGCTCGCGCGGGGCGGTGCCGAAGACGTCGGTGGAGATCGCCTGCGGGGCGTCCGGGCGGCGGTACCACTCGGTGAAGGCGGCGATGCCGGCCTGGGCGACCAGGCCGATCCAGGAGCGGTGCTCCGGCGGCATCCGCCGGTACCAGCCGAGCTGGTCGTCCATCCGCGCGATCGCGGCCGACGCCAGCTTGCCCGAGGACTTCTCCAGCCGCTTGAGCGTCGCGGCACGGCGCTCGGCCCGCTCGGCGGCGAGTTTGCGCTCCTGCGCGGTCAGGCGGGGCGCCGCCCGTCCCGGCCGGTCTCTGGGCGAGGCGGCCGGCAGGCCCTTCCCGTTCTGGTCGGGCTTGGCACTCGGATCGGTCTTGGAGTTCGCGGAGGCGGCTGGCACAAGGACAAGACTGCCTCACCGGAGTGACTGCTCGTGCACAACCCCCACGGGTCGGCCCCGGATCGCACGGTGGCGACCGTCACACCCGCTACCGTGGGGCCGTGACCGACGCGACCGACGCCCCCGCCCGCCCCCGCGCCGACCTGCGGCGGACCGCCGAGCGCTACCGCTCGGCGCCGGCGGAGGGCATCGAGACCAGACACGCGTTCTCCTTCTCCGGCCACTACGACCCGAGGAACACCCACTTCGGCGCGCTGCTCGCCTGCAACGAGGAGCTGATCGCCCCCGGCGCCGGGTACGAGGAGCACCGCCACCGCGACACCGAGATCGTCACCTGGGTGCTCTCCGGCGCGCTCGCCCACCGCGACGACCACGGCCACAGCGGCGTGGTGCGCCCCGGCATGGTCCAGGTGCAGAGCGCCGGCTCCGGCATCGTCCACACCGAGCGTAACGTGGGCGGCGCCGCCGAGCCGGTCCGCTTCGTGCAGATGTGGCTGCAGCCGGACGAGTTCGCCGCGCCCCCCGGGTACGGGCTGCGCCGGGTCGAGCCGGCCGCCGACGGGCTCACCCTGCTCGCCTCGGGCCTCGAACGGGACACCGGCACCGGGGCCCTGCGGCTGCGCCGCCGCGACGCCGCGCTCTGGCTGGTCACCGCCGGCCCCTGGTCGCCGCTGCCGGGGCTGCCCGCCGCCCCCTGGCGCTACGCCCATCTGACGGCGGGTTCGCTCGGCTTCCGCACGGTCCCCGGCCCGCAGGGCGGCGGCCGCTCGATGGTGCCCGGCGACAGCGTCCGGATCACCGGGAACGCCTTCGCCGACCCGACGGCCGGGGAACACGGCGCCGAGCTGCTGCTCTGGGAGATGCGCTCGCCCGTCTCGTACGGCTGACCCGGGCCGGCCCCGGCTCAGGCCCCGCGCAGCTCGGCCAGCACGGCGTCGGTGAACAGCGGCCAGGCCTCCGCGGCCCAGGGGCCGAAGTCCCGGTCGGTGAGCGCGACGCAGGCCACCCCGGCCTCCGGGTCGACCCACAGGAAGGTGCCGGACTGCCCGAAGTGGCCGAAGGTGGCGGGCGAGCTGGTGGTGCCCGTCCAGTGCGGCGACTTCTCGCCGCGGATCTCGAAGCCGAGGCCCCAGTCGTTGGGCCGGCGGTGGCCGAAGCCCGGCAGGACGCCGCCGGTGCCGGGGAAGGCGACCTCGCGGGTGGCGGCCCGCAGGGTGGACGGGTCCAGCAGCTTGGGCGACTGGAGCTCGGCGGCGAACAGCGCCAGGTCGGCCGCGGTGGACAGGCCGCCCGCGCCGGCCGGGGACCTGTGCGCGGTGTTGATCAGCGTGGAGCGCATCCCGAGCGGCTCGAACACCGCCTCGGCGGCGTACCGGCCGAACTCGATGCCCGCGGCCTGCTCCAGGGCGCGGGCCAGCACGTCGAAGCCCGCGTTGGAGTAGAGCCGGCGGTTGCCCGGCTCGGCCATCACCCGGTGCTCGTCGAAGGCCAGCCCCGAGGTGTGGGCCAGCAGGTGGCGGACGGTCGAGCCCTCCGGGCCGGCCGGGTCGTCCAGCTCGAAGACGCCCTCCTCGACCGCGACCAGCGCCGCGTAGGCGGTGAGCGGCTTGGTCACCGAGGCCAGCGGGAACAGGTGCTGCTGCGGCCCGTGCTCCCCCAGGAGCGCGCCGTCGGTGCCCCGCACCACGACGGCCGCCGCGTTCGGCACCGGCCAGTTCTCGATCATCCGCAAGCTCTGCATGGGCCCGACTCTAACCGGGACGCCGCGCCCGGCCGCGTGCGAGGCTTGCCGGGCACCGCGAGGTACACGAACACAGGGGGACCGGGACATGACCACGCTCGCACCGCTCGACGCCGATCCGCGCACCTGCCAGGAGGTGTTCCGCCGGCCGAGCGCCGACCCGGACCGCACCCCGCGGCACGGCATCAGCGAGGTGGCGGCGGCCAGCGGCCTGACCGCGCACACCCTGCGCTGGTACGAGCGGATCGGCCTGCTCGACCCGGTGGACCGCTCCACCAGCGGCCAGCGGCGCTACAGCGACGCCGACCTCGGCCGGCTGGCCTTCCTCGGCCGGCTGCGGCTGACCGGCATGCCGGTGGCCGACATGCTGCGCTACGTGGAGCTGGTGCGCGCCGGCGGCGACACCATGGGCGAGCGGCGGGACCTCCTGGTCGCCCAGCGCGAGGAGGTCCGGCTGCGGATCGCCGACCTGCACGCCACCCTGGCCGTCCTGGATCACAAGATCGGCTTCTACGAGGGGGAGCTGGCCGACTGTCACTGAGCCGACTGTCACCGGGCCGTGCGGTCCGCCGGACCCGCCCCCGGGGCGGGTCCGGCGCGCCGGCCCGGACGGTTCAGACCTCGCGGCCCAGCCAGCCCGCCAGGCGGGTGTAGGCGTCGGCGTCCTCCGGCACCGGCCGGACGGCCTCGAAGGGGATCCCGTCGCCGCGGTTCTCCGGCGGCAGGACGAACCGCGCGATGCCGAACGCGGCCTCGGCCAGCCGCTCGTCCAGCACCCGCTCGCCGCCGAGCGCCCGGTGGATGTCCCAGCCGTGGGTGACGGTCTCCATGACGTAGCCGCCGACCGCGGCCCGTCCCGGCACCTCGCCCCACGGGGCGACGGTCGGGCGGTCCAGCTTGGCGTCGTCCGCCCAGGCGGTCTCGACCCGGGCGCGGGCCCGGGCGAGCGCGCCCGGCCAGGCGTCGTCGGGCAGTTCGCCGGTCGCGGCGGCCACGTCCTGCGCGGGGCCGCCCTCGCCCATGTAGGCGAGCCGGTGGATCCCGCCGACGGTGTGCGAGAGCAGTCCCCGCAGGTCGTACTCGGTGCACGGGGTCGGGCGCCCCAGCGACTCCGGGGTGACCTCCGCGAACAGCTTCTCCAACTGGCCGAGCGCGAGCAGGTACAGCGGGCGGGGGTCCTGGGTGGTGTCCATGCGGGTGCGTACTCCGTACCGTGAGAGCGGTGTTGCGGTCGGCACGTACTCTCACGGGAAATCATGACAACCACCGTCATGTTTTCTGGGATCCTCTTGAGCCATGAAGGCCGACCGCCTGCTCTCGATCCTCCTGCTGCTCCAGACCCGTGGCCAGGTGTCGGGCACCGAACTCGCCGAACGGCTGGAGGTGTCGGTGCGGACCATCTACCGCGACATCGAGGCGCTGTCCGCCGCCGGTGTCCCCGTCTACACCGAGCGCGGCCGCCACGGCGGCATCAGCCTGCTGCCCGGCTACCGCACCGACGTCACCGGGCTGACCGCCGACGAGGCCCGCGCCCTGTTCGTGCTCTCCGCCCAGGGCGCGCACAGCGACCTCGGCCTGGACGGCGCGCTCGGCTCGGCGCTGCGCAAGGTGATGGCCGCGCTGCCCGCCCCGCACCGCCCCGGCGCCGAGCGGATCAGCGAACGCATCCTGATCGACCCCGCGCGCTGGCTCCAGGCCGGCGCCGCCTCCACCGGCCCGGACCTGGGCGAGCTCCAGTACGCGGTGTTCACCGACCGCCGGCTGCGGATGCGCTACCGCCACTCCGGCGCGCCCGCCCCGGTGGAGTACACCGTCGACCCGTACGGCCTGGTCAGCAAGGCGGGCGTCTGGTACCTGGTGGCGGACCTGCGCGGGGAGCCGCGGCTGTTCCGGGCCGACCGGGTGCGCGACGCCGGGACCACCGACGCGCCGGTGCGCCGGCGGCCCGGGCACGGGCTCGGTGACGTCTGGGCGGTGCTGCGCGAGCAGGTGGAGCGGCTGCCGGTGGAGGTGCCGGTCCGGGTGCGGGTCCGCCGCGGGCGCCTGGACCTCTTCGTCCGCATCCACGCGGCCCGGCTCACCGCGCCGCCGCCCGAGTGCGGCTCGGGGGCGCCGGAGGACTGGGTGGAGCTGGAGATGGGCTTCCACGCGGTGCAGGCCGTCCGGGCGCTGCTGGCCTTCGGCGCGGACGCCGAGGTGCTGTCGCCGCCCGCGGCCCGCCGTGAGCTGGCCCGGGCCGCCGCCGAGACGGTCCGGCTGTACGGGCCGGAGGCTCAGGTGCCCGAGACGGGGCGGACCACGGAGTCGTAGTGGCCGAGCGAGATCGCCGCGAAGTTGCGCAGGCTGTCGCTGTCCGCCGCGAAGTAGCCGTTGTGGCCGGAGGATCCGGCGCAGGAGATCTGCTCGGACCCGAAGTCGGAGGAGGTCGGGTCCGCGCCGTGGCCGAGCCCGCCCACCTCCAGGTACGGCACGTTGCCGATCCAGTCGCTGCCGTTGCGGGTGGCCCAGACGTGCACGCCGGCGCCGAGCTCGGTGCCGCTCTCCACGCCCATGCCGGGGCTGCCGAAGACCACCACGTCGGTGATCCCGGAGGTGTCCGAGGGCGAGGCGGCGGCGCGCGGGATGTCCGGGGCTGCCGTGCCGCAGACCACGGTGCCGTACGAGTGGCAGAGCAGCGCGGGCGGGGCGTCCGGGCGGGTGGTCTCCTTCAGCCCGGCGAGCAGCCGGCCCAGCCGGGGCGCGGCGACGTCGGCGAGACGGGAGGTGACGGCGTCGGGGCCGAGGCCGGACGGTGTGACGTAGCCGGTCCAGGCGATGACCGCGACCCGGGTACCGGGGGCCTGCCGGCGCTCCTCGGTGAGCAGCGCGCGGGCCATCCCGGCGGGGGAGCGCAGCGGGTCGGCGGTCTGGTCGAAGTGGCCGAGGTCGGCGTCCGAGCCGGGGACGATCACGGAGATCCGCTCGGCGTCCGACAGATCGCCCCAGACCTCGGTGATCAGGCCGCGGCCGCGCGGGTCGAAGGCGAGGATCTGCCGGCCGTCCGCCAGCAGGCGGCCGATGTCGTTGGCGCGGGAGACGGCGAGCGCGCGCTGTTCGGCGTCGAGCTGCCGGTCGGCGGCGCGGGTCCGGGCGCGCTCGCGCTCGGCGGCGAGGGCGATCCGGTTGGCGCGGTAGCGCAGTTCGACGGGCGCGCCGTCGTAGTTGCCGACGACCAGCGGGTAGTCCTGGATCAGCCGATCGAGCTCGGTGGGCGCCAGCGAGGCGAAGAACTCGGCGGCGGCGGCCGGGGTGGTGGTGGCCGGGTCGGGCAGCCACCGGCCGAAGGAGTGGTCCTCGACCCAGGCGGCGCTGCCGGCCGGGGGCGTCGAGATCGCCAGCTGCTCCGTGGAGGCGGCGGCCTGGGCGGCCGCGGCGCCCGCGTCCGCGAGCACGGCGCAGCCCGCGGCGGCGCCGATCAGTACGCGCTTCCACCGCCGACGGCGCATCGCGTCAACTCCCTTGGGACCCGTGACCGTTCGCGGGCCGGGCCCGGAGGGTGGTACGACTGCCGACTTCCTCCGCCAGCCTAGGGGGCCCGAGGGGGGAACGGCACGCCCCAAACTGTGTGATGGCTCACACCGCCGGGGCGTCCCTCCCGGGCGCGCGGGCGCCCGGGAGGGCCTGGTCACCGTCCTGGGACGGGCCCGGCGGGGGTCACAGCAGCGAGGTCCAGGTGCTGCAGCTGCGGTCGGGGTGGACCTGGCGGTCCGGGTGACCGCCGCCGTCGGCGACCGAGATCCGCCGGTAGCTCTCGCCGTGGAACACCCAGTACTCGCTGGCTCCGCCCACCCGCTGCCGGTCGGGCACCGGGAGGAAACAGTCGACCTGCCGGACGCCGCCCAGCGAGCCCCACTGGGTGAGTTCGCGGTCGGAACGCTCCAGCACGTCGGTGTGCGCGTTGCCGTCGGCGACGGAGATCAGCCGGTAGCGCTGCCGTCCGCCGGTGGTGTGGAACACCCAGTACCAGCTCTTGCCGCCGACCCGCTGCTGGTCGGGGACGGGCAGGAAGCAGTCCACCCGGCCGACGCCGCCCAGCGAGGACCAGAGCGACAGCTCCCGGTCGGGGCGCTCCAGGGCGCCGGTGTGGCGGCCGCCGTCCGGGGTGATCGAGATCATCCGGTAGACCTGCCGCCCGTCGGTGCTGTGAAAGAGCCAGTACCAGCTCTTGCCGCGGGGGTTCTGCAGATCGGGCATCGGCAGCAGGCAGTCGACCCGGGCGACGCCCCGGAAGGCCGGATGGGCGCCCAGGTCGCCGTCGGGCTTGACCAGCCGGTCGGGGTTGTCGGTGCCGTCCGCGACCGAGATCTTGCGGTACCGGCCGCCGTGGCAGGCCCAGTACTGGCTCTGGCCGGCCTGCCGCTGCTGGTCGGGGACGGGCACCAGCGCGTCGCACGGGTACGCCTTGCCGGACCGCGTGCCCTGGTCGGCCGTCCCGGCCTGGGAGCCCCCGGAGGCCTGGGCCTCCCCGACCAGCTTGCCGTCGGCCAGCGCCCGCAGGGTGCTCAGCGAGGGCGCGAAGCAGTACACCGAGCCCTGGGTCCGGACGAACTGCTGGAAGCTCAGCGGGGTGTGCTTGAGGGTGCCGTCCTGGCCGCGGCTCTCGTAGTCGATGGTGCTGGGCAGGCCGATCATCGGGTCGCGGCCGGGCTCGGGGTGGCGTCCGGGCGGGAAGTTCTCCTCGTCGACCCAGGCGGTCTGGATGAACTCGAACTGCCGGGCGATGTCCGCCTGGTAGCAGACGAAGAGCAGTCCGCGCGGGTCGTCGGGCCCGCCGGGGCCCTCCGCCGCCGGGTCGAAGGGCTGCCCGTACGGCGCGCCGCGGCGCATGATCCGCCGGCCGTCCAGCACCGCGGCGTCGAACGGCGGGGTCGTCGGGTTGGGCGCCTGGAGGCCGGCCCGGGGGCTGGTCTTGCGCAGGTGCGAGAAGAGCGGGGTGACCAGGCCCTCCAGGTCGTCCCGGAAGTCGAAGTCGTTGTCGTTGGCGGCGGCCGGGTCGAACGGCACGTCCCGGTCCTGGTGCTTGCAGACCGGCGCGCCCGAGCGCCAGCGGCCGACCAGCCGGGCGGCCAGCCACTCGGCGGTGGCGCCCTCGGGGACGGCCTTGGCCTGCTTGAGCTCGCGCAGCTTGACCGAGACCTGCGCCCACCAGCCGGGGACGTCCTGGGCGAGGCGCCGGACCACCTGGAAGGAGCCGTTGCGCGCCCAGACCGGGAAGTCGGTGAAACTGCCGGGGGCGGGCTGCTCGCCGACCACGAACTCGCCGGCCGGGACGATCCGGCTGCCGGGGTGGCCCTCGACCTCCTCCGGCCGGGTGCCGGAGGGCCGGTCGAAGAAGCGCACGCCGGGCTCGCTGACGCCGTCCTTGAAGCCGAAGTGCTCCTTGCCCCGGCGGGCGCCCTGCAGGGTGGCGGCGTTCTGCTGGAAGACGGTGACGATCCTGGCCTCGGCGGAGGACTCGCGCTGCGCGGTGACGGCGGCGGTGAGGTCGGCCGGGTCGTCCGCGGCGATGGTGAGCACCGCGTGGACGGGCTGGTTGCGGTTGTCGCCGAAGAGCCAGTTCTCCGGGGAGCTGTCGCCGGTGTCGCCGAGGGCGCCGGCGCGCTTGGCGGAGCCGTCCCGGAACGCCTCCAGGCCGCTGCCGGTCGGCGGGGCCTTCTCGAAGGGGTCGGTGAGGGAGAGCTGGCGCATGCCCTCGTAGGTGAGGCCGATGCCGAGCCAGGTCGCCTTGAGCGTCCTGGGGTCGTCACCGCCCGAGGACTTCCGGGCCTCGCTGAACGCCGCGTTGAACGCCGCCACCTGGCGGGTGGTGGCGATCTGCGGGGCCAGTGCCCGTAGCCATTCGCGGGCTCTCGCCGCGTCCTCGAACTTCAGGAACAGCAGGGTGACGTGGTCCTTCTTGAAGCCGGCGACGATGTCGCCCTGGATCTCGTCGCTCTCGCGCAGCCTCAGATCCGCTGCCATCCGGGGAACCTCCGTTGGTGAGGGGTGGAAGAGGGGAGCGGCGGTCAGGCCGAGGAGCTGAGCTGGACCCACTGCGCGACGCTGGGCGTGCCGTCCTCGTTGAGCAGGAAGAGCATGTAGAACCCGGGGGGCGCGGCCTTGGCGTCCGGCGGGGCCTGGAGCTCCAGGCGCGTCCCGGCCCGGCTGGTGACCCGCAGTTCCAGGTGGCGCTGGCTGGTGTTGACCGCGTGGGTGGCCGTGGTGGGGGAGAGCAGGACGGCCCGCGCGGCGCGCTCGGGGGTGTTGGTGGTGACCAGGAACTTCTTGTCGTAGCCGATCGGCGAGGTCGGGGCGCGGTCGAGCGAGGGCCGGTTGCCCTTGTGCAGGTACGCCGGCTCGTAGATCTCGATGGTGCCGTTCATGTCGTCCTTGATGTCCGGGTCGTTGGCGAGCTGCTGGAGCTCGTCGCCGGTCACCATGACGCGCCCGTCGGGCAGGACCACGGCGTTGGAGTGGTAGCCGCGCGGCAGCCGCTGGACGGGGCCGAGCCTCCAGTTGCCCTGGCCGTCGCGCAGCTCGGTCTGGCGGTACTTCAGGTCCGCGTTGGGGTTGTACGGGCCGTTGCCGTAGTCGCGGATGTCGTACGAGCCGTTGACGGTCATCAGGTTGCCGTCGGGCAGCAGCAGGGTGTCGTCCTGGGTGCGGCCGAAGGCGCGGGACTTCTCGGCCGTCCAGACGCCGTTGGCGAGCTTGAGGGTGCTCGGGTTGTCCCGGTCGCCGCCGAGGACGAGGACGGAGTCGGGGCCGTTGACGCCGCCGGGCAGCGGGACCGCGGAGCCGTACAGGCGCTTCTTGCCGTCCGGACGGGCGGGCAGGTCGGCGCGGCTCTCGTTGACCGGGTCGAAGACCCACTGCTCCTTGGGGTCGCGGCCGAGGCCGACGACGCTGCCGTCGCGCAGCGAGAACAGGTGCGGGTAGTCCAGGCTGAAGGGGGCGTCGGCCTTGAAACGGTCGACCGGGGTGTTGGTGGGGATCTGGGTCTTGAGCTGCGGCACCGCGTAGCCCTTGGCGGGGAAACGTTCCACCACCGGGGTCGGGGTGCCCCAGCCGAGCTCCGACTGGCCGGACATGATCAGCTGCCGGCCCTCGGCGGTGGTGACCACGGACGGGTACCAGCGGCCGACCGACATGTCGGGGTTGCGGGTCCAGGTCTCCGTCCAGGGGTCGAAGATCAGGGACAGCTTGGCGCCGCTGCCGCCGTTGCCGCCCAGGTTGCCGCCGAAGACGCCGAGCATGCCGTTGGGCAGGAAGGAGTGACCGGCGCAGAAGAACGGCGCCGGGCGGGGCTGGTTGAGGTCGTCCGGCATGTCGATCACCGGCGGGGTGACCTTCTTGAAGGCGTCGGCGCCGGTGCCCAGGGCTGGGTCCCACAGGAAGGCCCGGCCGGCGTTCTCCTTGCCGGTGGTCTGGGTGGGCGCGGGCTCCTTCTCCGGGTTGGTCTCGATCCGCTCGAAGGAGAACAGCAGCACCTTGCCGGTGGGCAGCATGGCGATGTGCGCGGCGAACTCGGGGGAGGGGAAGTACTCCTTGAAGGCGCCGGACACGGTGGGGTCGAACCCGGCGTTGATCCTGGTCTGCGACTCGGTCAGGGCGTTGAGCCGGTTGGTCCGGGTGGACTGCGGGTAGTCGCCGACGCCCCGGACCGCCGCGCGGGCGCTGGCGTGCTCCTCGGCGTGCTGCTGCCCGAGCGCCGCCACCTCGTCCTCGCGCATCTCCTGCATCACCCGCGGCGAGGCGATGTGCGGGACGGCGTCGGACGGGTCGCCGTGGGCGCCGGCCGGCACCGCCGGGGCCAGCACGACGCCGGCGGTGAGCGCGCAGACCACGGCGGCGCCCGCGGACCAGTGGTGACGGGCCGGCGGGCGCGGGCGCAGCGGTGGCCGGGCGGGGGACGGGGACATGGGACTCCTCGGAGGAGGGGGCGTCTGGGGGAAGGCCGGCGAGGGGGCCCGGGTGACCGTGGGCGGGAACCCGTCCCGGTGGCCGACGGTGACAGGAGATCACAGGGAGTGGTGGTTCGCATGCGGATTCAGCCGCTCCGGGGTGTGTCGCCGGGCATCCGGGCGGGACGCGGGCGCCGATTTCCCACGCCCCGTCAGTTTCCTTGCGCGCGAGGCCCGGACCGCACGGGCGGCCGGGCCGGGCGGACGCGGTCAGACCACGCCCAGCGCGTACGCCGCGAAGCAGGCCGCCGCCGTGCCGGCCACCGCCTTCGCGGCCCGGGACAGAGCGGTCCACGGGCCGTCGAAGCGCCGCGCGAACCACCCGATCGCCACCAGGACCACCCCGAACAGCGGAAGCAGCGTCACCCGGGCGGCCACCCAGCCCGGCGAGTCCGGCGCGGTGGTCAGCCCGGCCACCTCGCCGAACCCGGCCGCGCCGGGCACCGCGACCGCCAGCATCGCGCTCTGGTGCCAGCAGAAGATCGTCATCGCCGACAGGTTGACCGCCACCACCGGCAGCCAGAGCAGCGGACGGCGGCCCAGCAGCCGGCCCAGCCGCTCCCGCAGCAGCACCGCCGCGCCGCACTGCACCGCCGCCAGGGCGAGCACCAGCAGGGACGGCGGGTGCGAGTTGGTGCGCTCCGCGCCGGGGACGCCGACCATGCTCGCCGGGTAGTCGAAGCCGAGCAGCAGCAGGGCGAACAGCGCGCCCCCGCCGACCAGCAGCAGCCGCGCCGCCGGACGGCCCAGTCGGCCGCGCGCCCACAGCACCCCCAGCTGGTAGCCGAACAGCCAGCCCGGAAGGACGTTCACCAGCCCGATCCAGGACGGCACGGCCCCGGCCCACGGCCCGTACCGCAGCAGGTCGACCACGGCCACCACGGCCATCAGCAGGCCCGCCGACCCGCCGCGCAGCCGGTCGGCCGCCGCCACGCACAGCGGGGTGAGCGCGGTCAGGCCCAGGTAGACGCCGATGTACCAGAGTGGCTGCACCACCAGCACCGCGCCGGTGCGCACGGTGTCGTCCGGGACCCCGAGCCGCCCCAGCAGCGGGATCAGCGCCGCCCAGACGGCCGTGACCCCGAGCACCGGGCGCAGCAGCCGCACGGCGCGGGCGCGCAGCCAGCGGCCGTACCCCTCGCCGCGGGCGCGGGCCCGCTCCAGGGAGCGGACCGAGGAGTGGCCGCCGACCAGGAAGAACACCCCGAGCATCTGCAGCAGCCAGCTGACGGGGGCGAAGAAGCCCAGGTGGGAGAGCGGGCTGGCGTTGTGCAGGGCGCCGTCGGGGGAGAGCGTGAAGCCGCCGAGCAGCCAGTGGCCGACGGGGACGGAGAGCAGGGCGAGGGCGCGCAGTCCGTCCAGGGCGCGGTCGCGGCTGTCGGGGGTGCGGGCGTCGACCTGGCCGGCGGCGCGGCGCAGCGCGGCGAGCGGGGCGGGCATGGTGGTGCTCCTTCCGTGGCGCGGGAGTGGTCGGGTGGTGCGGGGGTGTTCGGGCCGGCAGGAGGGGCTCGGGGGTTGAGCTCGGCGGGGTTGGGCTCGGCGGCCGGGGCCCGGCGGCCGGGGCTCACCCGCCGAGGGCGAGCGCGGCGTACGCGGCGAGCGAGGCGGTGCCGGGGGCGAAGTAGCCGGTGTGGCCCTCGGCGCCGGTGGCCGGCAGCGGGCGGGCGCCGAAGCCGGGCCCGGTGGGGTCGGCGCCGTGGCCGAGGCCGAACAGCGAGACCTTGGGCACCTTGCGCACCCAGTCGGAGCCGGCCAGTTCGGTGGCCCACAGCGGCACCCGGGGGTCGAGCTCGGCGGCCGAGCCGACGCCCATGCCGGGCGAGCCGAGCACCACCAGGCCGGAGGCCCGCTCCGGGCCGGGCGCGGCCAGTCCGCAGACCACCGAGCCGTAGCTGTGGCAGAACACGGTGGCGGGCGCGTCCGGGCGGGTGCTCTCCCGCAACCCGTCGAGCAGCCGGCCGAGCCGTACGGCGCCGGCCTCGGCGAGGTCCTCGGTGGCCGCGTCCAGGCCGACCCCGACCGGGGTGGTGTACCCGGCCCAGGCGATCACCGCGGTCCGCCCGTCGGTGGCCCCGTGCAGCGCCCGGGCCATCCCGGCGGGCGTCCCGTACGGGTCGCGGGCGCGGTCGAAGCTCATCAGGTCGACGTCGGAGCCCGGCACCACGACGGCGGTGCGGCGGGCCGCGGCCAGGTCGCCGAACACCTCGGCGACCTGGCCTCGGCCGCGCGGGTCGAAGGC
>NZ_JBSGFD010000107.1:0-29259 GCF_053603215.1 Kitasatospora sp. NPDC004240
CACGAGGACGGGTTCTGGCACAGGTTGTGACCTGTGCCAGAACCCGTCCTCGTGAACAACGCCACCAGGTCAGTGGCCGAGTGCGTTGGCGAGCTGTTTCTTGTTCATCTTGGAGCGGCCGTGGATGTTGCGCTGCTTGGCCTCGTTGTACAGCTGCTCCTTCGTGGGGCCCTGGGAGCCGCTGTGGGAGCGCTGGCCGCCGCGTCGGGAGGAGGAGGTGTCGTGGGTGGAGGAGCGGCTGGCGGTCTTCGACTCGCCGTGCCGGGCCCGTTCCTTGTTCACGGTGCGGGCCGCGATCTCCTTGGCCCGCTTCTCGCTCTCGCCGCGGTCGAGGGCGCTGTCCTTGATGTGCTCGTACTGGCGTTCCCGCTTCTTGTTCGAACCGGCAGGCATGACGGCTCCTCCTCACTCGATCCCGTGCACACGCCGGCGTCTGCCCCGCGCGCGGTTCCCGAAGCACCCGCCCGCCCACGCACCGCCACCGTCCGGCCCCGGCCATGCGCATCCCTTCCGGCAGGATCCTGCAGCGGGCCCTCGACGGACAGGGTCACCCGGTGGAACCTGGTCGCCCAGGCTGCCGCCGCCCTCCGTCCGGGTGAGGTGCGCGTCCCACGCCCGGATGACGTGCGCCGAAGCGGGGATGCCTTCGTGCCGGGCGCGGACTCACCCGCCCACGGATGAGAGGCAGGCACGTGATGGGACACGGCGGGAATGTGATCGAGGAGCTGATGGCCGACCACCGCGAGGTGGAGGAGATGTTCGGCCGCCTCCAGGCGATGACCGGCGGCGGCCGGCAGCTGCGCGACCTCGTTGACGAGGTCACCATCGAGCTGGTGCGGCACTCGGTCGCCGAGGAGCAGTACCTCTACCCGGCGGTCCGCGAGCACCTCGACGGCGGCGACCGGCTCGCCGACAAGGAGATCGAGGACCACAGCCGGGTAGAGAAGATCCTCAAGCAGCTCGAGAAGATGAGCACCGATGACCCGCAGATGAACCTGATGCTGCAGCAGCTCATGGACGAGGTCTCCGCCCACGTCCAGGACGAGGAGAGCAACCTCTTCCCCCAGCTGCGCCGGGTCTGTACCGGCGAGCAGCTGGACGATCTCGGAGACAAGATCCGCCGCGCGAAGTCGATGGCCCCCACCCGCCCGCACCCGTCCGCGCCGAGCACCCCCATGGCCAGCAAGCTCCTCGCCCCCGGCGCCGGGCTGGTCGACCGGGCCCGTGACTTCGTGACCGGCCGCGGCAAGTCCTGAACCATCCCCCGGCCTGCGGGAACGATCCGACCGGGACCGGGACGGTACGCCCGGCCCGGCCCCGGCCTGGGCGGGCGTACCGTCCCGGTCCCGGTCTGGGCGGGACGTGACGCCGGTCATGCCCCGCGCCCGCACCCGGTGCCTACACTGAGCGGCCACGAGCGGGGCAGTGCGGCTTCGCGCCGATGAGCTCGCGCATCCCCGATCGGACGGACAGGGCGAGCACCGCCTTGAAAGGGCCGACCACCGTGCCCACCGACCTGACCCCCGTCGTCGCCGCATCCGCCCACTGGCTGCTGACCGCCTACCCCGCCCCCGGCGGCGCGCTCAGCCGCGCCCTGGCCGAGGCCCAGGCCCGGCAGGCCACCACCCTGGCCGCGGCCCTGCGCTACCCGACCGCGACGGACGTGCACCTGCTGCACCTGCTCGCCCCGAGCGGATCCGACCGCCTGGACTGGCTCACCGGAGCCGACCCCGATCCCGAGGACACCGACAACGCCTGGCGCACCTGGGTGGACGAGACCGTCGTCAGCTGGGCCGCCTGCCTGCTGGCCGACCCCGCACTCGCCACCCGCGCCCGCCACGCCCTCGCCGCCACCGACCACCCCGACGAAACCGGCGACCCGCGACGCCTCACCCACCCCGGCGCCCACGACACCCAGGCCACCGTCCTGCTGCGCCACCCCGACCTGCTTGAAGACGTCGCGGCTCTGCAGCGGCCCCAGCTGGTGGAGCTGCTGGCCGTGGAGGGCGCGGCCACGCCCTGAACCTTTCGGCCTCCGGGGCTTCACCTCTCGGGCCTGGGGCCAGGCGTCCGCCGCGGTCGTGCCGCCATTGATGGGGATTCCTGAAATCGCGGATCCTCCTCACCATCGACCCGGAGCGCTGGAGGCGCAGCCCGTTCGGGTGGTGGGCGCGGTGGGTCTAGGTGGGTCTATCAGTGGGGTCGGGCCATCAGGGTGCTGAGGGGTTGCGGCGTGCGGTTCGGGCATACGCCGGGTGTTGTCGGGGCCGGTTGAGCGGTCGGCTCCGGCAACGCGGCCCTTGCTTCCCCCTCGTCGGCTGGGCACGCTGGGTGGTGGACAGCTTCCCTCACGGGAGGGAGCCCGCTCATGTCCGGCAGGCACGACAACCCGCAGGGCGACGGCGATACCGCCGCCCGGGCCTTGCGGATCACCACGGTGGCCACCGGGTCGGCGATCATCTGCCGCCTCGAAGGCGAGATCGACCTGGACCAGCGACCGAAGCTGGAGAACGCCCTCGTCCAGGCGGTCAACGGTCGTCCGGCCAGGCTCCTCGTCGATCTGGCCGGCGTCGGCTTCTGCGACTCCGCCGGCCTGAACGCCCTCCTCGTCACCCGCGCCGACGCCGAAACGGCCGGCATCCGGCTGATCCTGACCGCGCCCCCACCCCAGATCCGCCGACTGCTGGAGATCACCGGCACCAACGAACTGTTCACCGTCCGCGACAGCGTGCGTGCCGCGCTCGACGGCGACGACCCGCGGCACCGGGGGCGCACATGAACCTCGTCCCGCCCCCGCGCTACGCGGTCACCCTGCCCGGCACTCCCGGCGCTCACGCTCCGCCCGAGGTCGTCATCGTCCACGCCACCGGCGAGACCACCGCCGACGGCCAGCCGGTCTTCGAGGACGCCGACGGCACCTTCCGCGTCGAGATCACCCAGGGGGTGGCCCGGCCGCTCGCCGCTCCCCCCGGCCCCGGCCGGCACACCTGCCTGCACGCCGTCCCCCTGCCCTGACCGTCATCCCTCGATGCCGGTGGAGTGGTGGGCGGCGCCGACGGGCTTGGACTCGGGTGAGCCGCGCTGACGCAGGTACACCGACAGGATGGCCATGGAGGCGACCGCGAGGAGTTCGGACTGCCAGTTCTGCAGGGTGCGGTTCCAGAAGTCGGCCGACAGCACGTACTGTCCCCAGGTGATCGGTGCCTGCAGGTCGCGCAGCTGCTCGGCGTTGTGGGCGGACCAGCCGGTGATCGACTGCGAGACCCAGGAGCCGAGGAAGAACAGGGCCATGACCAGTCCGAGGGAGCGGGAGTACACCGCCAGGCGCACGCCCCGCGGTTCGCGGGCCCAGGCGGGGGACTCGTCGGTGGCGTGCGGTCCGATCTTCTGCTCGCGCTGCGACTCGGTGCCGGCCTTGCCCAGCTCCTTGGACTCCGGCGAGCCGCGCTGCAGCAGCCACACGGTGCCGAAGATGTAGAGGAAGAACTGCAGGTACTCCGACTGCCAGTTCTCGGTGACGTCGACGGCGAACTGGGAGCTCGTGAGGTAGCCGGCGAGGCCGAGTGGTTGGAGGCCTGCGGCGGTCAGCTGGTTGTTCAGATCGGCCTGGCCGGCCGCCGCCTGTCCGGCGAGCGTGAGCAGGAAGGCTGTGCCGAAGGCCAGGGTGAGTCCGTTGTCCCGCAGGAAGCGGCCCGGAGCGCTCACCGTTGCAGCAGCCCGATCGTGGTGAAGTACGCGAGGCCGCCGACCACGACCGTGATGCATAGGGTGAACAGGGTACGCACGGGTCAGTCCCCCTTCAGATCGCACCGGTAGGGCATGTCGGGACGGGGCTCACATCCGGCGGCGGTGATCTTCCAGGCGCCGGAGAAGACGGACAGGAACACGGTGTCGGCCTCCAGGACGGCGCGGGCCTGCTGCCCGAACACATCGATACGGCGCAGCGCCCCGCCGTTTGGGAGGCCGAGGCCGGTGACGGCCTGCTCGCAGCCGCTCTTCTGCTGGTCCTCCAGCTCGTCGCGGGTTCCCGGCGCGAGGGCGGCGCACATCGCCGCCCCGTCCCCGCGGAGGGCATCGCGTTCGAACCGGGTCACTGCCGCGGCGGCCGCGTCCTCCCGGCCGGACAGCTGCCCGCACCCCGCGGCGCCCGCCGACAGGGCCAGGGCGATCACCGCACCGCACGACACGTGCCGCCCGGACCACACACTCATGCGGGACATCGCAGCACACCCGCGACGCCGGCCCGGCCAGGCGCGGCCGAAGCCCGGGGCCGTTCGTGAAGCCGGGTACGCGGTCCTGGCGATCCGGCCGCCGCGAACCGGATCGGTGTCCTGGGTGGGGGAGTACGGTGAAGACAGGCCGGGCGGGTGCTGCTGCCCGGTGCCTGTCGGAGCCAATGCCAAGCCTGCGCCCCTCGATGGGGTGCGGGCTTCCTGGTGTCCGCGCGGCCTCACACCGCTTCCCACGACCTTTGGCGGCCATCGGGCCGGGCGTCCGGACCTGCGGGCCCGGCGATGCTCGGGGGCGGCCCTCGACAGGGGCGGCGCCAGCCGGGGGGTGACGAGCACCTCGGGTGTGGCCGGCTCTGCTCCTGTCGCGCCGCCTGGTCCCGTCGCCGACCCTTTGACCGGCCGCGGGAATGTCCTTCGTACGCCGCCCCTCGCGTCCACCACCCGCGACCGGGGCACGGCGGCCGGCCGACGGGGAGGAACGGCGAGTGGGTGCCGGGGGCGTCCGCACCTCGGGTGGGCGGGACGGCAGCGCTGCGTCAGGCCTTGGCGGCGGGGCACATCGGGGTGGCTCGGGTCAGGGGAGGGGTGTGCCGCCGGTGGCGTTGACGATCTCGGCGGTGATGTAGGAGGACTCCTGGGAGGCGAGGAAGACGTAGGCGGGGGCCATCTCGGCGGGCTGGGCGGCGCGGCGGAGGGGGGACTGTTCTCCGAAGTGGGCGACCTTCTCCTCGTCCATGGTGGCGGGGATCAGCGGGGTCCACACCGGGCCGGGGGCGACCGCGTTGACCCGGATGCCGTCGGGGGCGAGTTGCATGGCCAGGCCCTGGGTGAAGGCGACGATCGCGGCTTTGGTCATGGCGTAGTCGAGGAGGTGGGGGCTGGGTTTGTAGGCCTGGACGGAGGCGGTGTTGATGATCGAGGCGCCTGCGCGCAGGTGGGGCAGGGCGGCGCGGGTGGTCCAGAACATGCCGTACAGGTTGGTCCTCATGACCCGGTCGAACTGCTCGGTGGTGATCGCGGTGAGGCCGTCGGGCTGGGACATCTGGTAGGCGGCGTTGTTCACCAGGATGTCCAGGCGGCCGAACATGTCGGTGCAGCGGGCCACCAGTTCGGTGCAGAACCGCTGGTCGCGGAGGTCGCCGACGACGGCGAGGGCGCGCCTGCCCGCGTCGACGACGAGCCGGGTGGTCTCCTCCGCGTCGTCCGTTTCCTCGGGGAGGTGGCAGAAGGCGACGTCGGCGCCTTCGCGGGCGAAGGCGAGGGCGACGGCGCGGCCGATGCCGGAGTCGCCGCCGGTGATCAGCGCGACGCGGCCGGTCAGGCGGCCGGTGCCGCGGTAGGAGGTCTCGCCGTGGTCCGGGCGGGGGGCCATCTCGTCGCTGGTGCCGGGGTGGGGCTGGGACTGCTCGGGGAACGGCGGCTTCGGGTGCTGTTCGGCCGGGTCCTGAGGGGTGTGCTGGTCATTCATCACGGCGGACGGTGCTCCTCGGGACGGTCGGACGGCTCACGGGGGCGAGTCTGATCGCCACCGGTGCCGTCCGCCCGGCAGGCTGCGGCATGTGGGTGATCCGCCCGGCGTTCCCCTGTGTGGGCTGACCACCGGTGCGGCATCACCTCATGACCGGCATCGGCATCCTGGGCGCCGGGGTCGGCGCCAACCTCGCCGGCAGGCTCTCCGCAGCCGGACACCGTGTCACCCTCGGTGTGCGGAACCCGGACGGGACCGCGGCCCTTGCCGCCGGCATCGCCCCGCGGATCGCCTTCGCCGACCAGCGCACCACTGCCGGCACCGCGGACGTCGTGATCAACACGACGCCCGGCGACAGCTCCCTGCGCTCGTGCGAGGCAGCCGGGCGCCGGCACGGGCAGCCGCAAGCGACGTCGGCACCCCTCATCGACATTGATCACGCCTCCTACGCGCGGGGCGACTGGCGAAGTCGTCGACAAGCGACTCCATTCCCGTGCGCAGAGCCAGCCACGTGCATCACGGACAGGGGCTTGGGCAGACGCATGGGTTCAGGAAGGACATGTGATGAGCATGGTGCAGGAATTCGTCGATGTGGACGTTCCGCTGAACACGGCTCGGCGGTGCGCGTTGTCGAGACCTGACCCGCCGGACGGCACCGATGCCCTACGATGACCGGCCGCCCGGACACATCCGGGCCTCCGGTTCAGGCGACCGGGACGTGCGGCCGGGCCTGGACCGAACCGGCGTGCTGGTCCGACAGATCACCACCGCCCTGACGGCCTCCGGCCACACCGTTGCCGCGGCCGAGTCCCTCACCGGCGGCCGTCTCGCCACCGCTCTGGCGGACGCGCCCGGCGCGGGGGCCACGTTCCTCGGCGGCGTCGTCGCCTACACCACCGATGCCAAGGCCGCCCTGCTGCACGTCGAGACCGCCCTCCTCGCAGACACGGGGGCCGTCGATCCGGACGTCGCCGCTCAGATGGCCCAGGGCATCCGTACCGCCACTGGTGCCACCTACGGCCTCGCCACGACCGGCGTCGCCGGCCCCGCGCCCCAGGACGGCCAGCAGGTCGGTACGGTCTACATCGCCGTCGCCACCCCGCACACCACCGTCACCGCCCGGCCCGCACCGCCGTCCGACAGCCGCGAGGACATCCAGAACGGGACCGTTCTCGCCGCCCTCCAGCTCCTTCACGACCTGCTGCGACCCACCGGTATGACAACCGGCCCAGGATAGTGCGCCCCTCGCCGGAACCTGCGGACACCATGAGACGCGGAGCCGTGGACGACCCGCCCGATAGCGAGCGACCCCCGCCGCCCGGCCTGCCGCATGAGTTTCGGGTGGCAAGCCGAGGGGAGGACGGAAGCGGGACGGTCACTGCTGCGGAAAAGAAGCCGCCCATGTCCGTTTCCGGCCCCTGATCCGGAGCACGGCCGACCGGACCGGGCGCCGCTGAGGTCACCGGTCGCGAGGTCACGATGACCGCGGTGGTGTGCCGCGTCGACGGATAGGCAGGCCAGGGCACCCGGTATCTGCTCGACGTGGCCCTGGCCAGGGCCATCGTGTCCATCCCCGTGATGGTGATCGTGGATCTCGCACCGCTGACCTTGTGCGACTCGGCGTGCCTTTCTCGACGCCCACCATGCCGCCAGAGCGGCAGGCGTATGGCTTGTCCTCTGCGGCGCTGGCCCCGGTGCTGTGGCTGCTGAACGCCACCGGAACCGACGAGGTCTTCACCCTCCGCCCCCACCTGCGCGCCACCCGGACACCCCCACGCGGAGGGGTGTGCGACGCCGTTGCTGGGCGGTCGCTGGGTCCTTGACCTTGCACAACCCGGGCCCCGCCGGCCGGGGCCGCGGAGGCTGGGCCGGTGCGCATGGTGTCACTTCGCCTGCCATGCGTGGCCTTGCGTGGTGTCACCGTGGCGCGGGTAGCCGCACGGTGCGGGGGAGCGAGGAGGTCGGCCGTGAGGAACCTCAACCGCCGCTACGCGGTGACCCTGCCGGGGCCGGTCGCGGGACACGGCCCGCCGACGGTCGTCGTGGTCCATGTCACCGATGCCGTCGGTCCCGGGGGAAACCGGGTCTGGGAGAGCGCCGATGGCGGGCTCCGGGTGGAGATCAGCGGCGAGGTGGCCATGGTGGTGGCCGCACCCGGCAGAACGATCACCCACCGGTGCCTGCAGGCCGCACGACTGCCGTGACGATGCCATCGTGCCCGCGGTTGGGCCTGCCCGTCGCCGGTCTGCCGGCGGATCAGCGCCGGCGCCCCGTCGCGGCCGCCGCCCATGCTTGATCAGGCCGTCCGGGACCGGCGCCGTCCGGATCATGAACCGTCTCGGAATGCCCGTACGGGCGTCGGGGTACGCGCCCCGTCGGCCAGGGCTCGTCGGACAGGCCGCGGGCCACGGATCGCGGAGCGCGGAGGGCGTCGATGCAGCACCAGGTGGACCGGATCGCACAGCCCTGGGGCGACCGCACCCCCTACGGGCCCGGCGGGCCGTGGCCGGTGCGCGTCGACTCCTACCTCCGGCCCGGAATGTCGGCCGACCGGGTGGAGCGGTGGGTGGCGACGGCGTCGCTGCTGCACTCCAACGGCGACGCGATGGACATCGCCGTCGCGAACGGCCGGATGGTCGGGGTGCGCGGCCGGGCCGGCGACCGGGTCAACAGGGGCCGGCTGGGGCCCAAGGACCTGTTCGCCTGGCAGGCCAACCACGCACCCGACCGGCTCACCGAGCCGCTCATCCGCGACGGCGACCGGCTGACGGCATGTGACTGGGACACCGCGATGGACCGCGTCGTCACCGAGTCGAAGCGCCTGCTGCGCGAGCACGGCCCCGGGGCGATCGGCCTCTACACCAGCGGACAGCTGTTCCTGGAGGACTGCTACACCCTGGCGGTGATCGCCCGCGCTGGCATCGGCACCAACCACCTGGACGGCAACACCCGCCTGTGCACCGCGACGGCCGCCGAAGCGCTGAAGGAGACCTTCGGCTGCGACGGCCAGCCCGCCTCCTACACCGACATCGACCACTGCGACACCCTCGCCCTGTTCGGCCACAACATGGCCGAGACCCAGCCCGTGCTGTGGATGCGCGTCCTCGACCGCCTCGAAGGCCCCAGCCCGCCACGGCTGGTGTGCGTCGACCCCCGCCCCACCCCCGCCGCCCGCCGCGCCACCGTCCACCTGGCTCCCCGGGCCGGCACCAACCTGGCGCTGCTGAACGCGCTGCTCCACGAGATCACCCGCACCGGCCGCATCGACCGCGACTTCATCGACGCCCACACGGTCGGTTTCGACGAACTCCGCTCGAGCGTCCGGCACTGCACGCCCGCCTGGGCCGCCGGGATCTGCGACGTGCCCGCCCGGACGATCGAACACGCCGCGGAGGTCCTGGGCGGCGCCGGACGCCTGCTGTCGACGGTGCTCCAGGGCGTCTACCAGTCCCACCAGGCCACCGCCGCCGCCTGCCAGGTCAACAACCTCCAGCTGATCCGCGGCATGCTCGGCCGTCCCGGCTGCGGCGTCCTGCAGATGAACGGCCAGCCCACCGCGCAGAACACCCGTGAGTGCGGGGCCGACGGCGACCTGCCGGGCTTCCGGAACTGGGAGAACGAGCGGCACGTCGCCGACCTGGCGAAGATCTGGAACGTCGAACCCGCGCGGATCCCGCACTACGCCCCGCCGACCCCGGCGATGCAGATCTTCCGCTACGCCGAGCAGGGCTCGATCTGGATGCTGTGGATCTCCGGCACCAACCCCGCTGTCTCCCTCCCGGAGCTGCCCCGGATCCGTTCGATCCTCACACAGGAGCGACTGTTCACCGTCGTCCAGGACCTCTTCCTCACCGAGACCGCCCAGCTGGCCGACGTCGTCCTGCCCGCGGCGACCTGGGGCGAGAAGACCGGGACGTTCACCAACGCCGACCGCACCGTCCACCTCTCGGAGAAGGCCGTCGACCCGCCCGGCGACGCCCGCCCCGACCTGGACATCCTGCTGGACTACGCCCGCCGGATGGACCTGCGCGACAAGGACGACCGGCCGCTGATCGGCTGGCACGACCCGCCATCGGCGTTCGAGGCATGGAAGGAGTGCAGCCGCGGCCGGCCCTGCGACTACACCGGCCTGTCGTACGAACGGCTGCGCGCCGGTAACAGCGGCATCCAGTGGCCCTGCACCGACCGGCAACCGGAAGGAACGGAGCGGCTCTACACCGACGGCATCACCTGGGCGGCACCCGACGACTGCGAGACGTACGGCAAGGACCTGGCCACCGGCGCGGCCGTGTCCGAGACCGAGTACCGGGCCTTCAACCCGGACGGCAAGGCCGTGCTGAAGGCCGCCGAATACACGCCGCCGCACGAGGACACCGACGACGAGTACCCCCTGCAGCTGAACACCGGCCGCACCCTCTACCACTTCCACACCCGTACCAAGACCGGCCGCACCCCGCAGCTGAACGCGGCCGCCCCCGAGGTGTGGGCGGAACTGTCCGCCGACGAGGCCCTGCGGCACGGCCTGGCCGAGGGAGACCTGATCGAGGTCACCAGCCCGCGCGGATCGGTGCGCGCACGGCTGCGGATCACCGCGATCCGCGACGGCATGGTGTTCGTCCCCTTCCACTACGGCTACTGGGACACACCGGCCGGCCACCGGCCCGGCGGTGCCGGCGGCCGGGCCGCGAACGAGACCACCGTCACCGACTGGGACCCCGTCTCCAAACAGCCGCTGTTCAAGACCGCGGCAGCCCGCGTCACCCTCGTCGAACGCGGGGACGGAACCGCCGCCCCGGCCCCGACCACTACCGCCTCCGCCCCGCTCCGACCCCGGTCCGCCCCACCGACCACCGGAGGACCACCGGCCACCGCCACCCAGACCGCCGGCGCACCGCAGGAGCACCCATGAGCGGCATCACGATCACCCTGCGGGCCCTGCACGACGGCGAACGCCGGCTGGAGCACGACCTGCTCACCGCCGCGCAGCGCCACCGGGACGACCACGAGATCCACCACGTCACCACCGACCTCGCCCGCTGGTCCCACGAACACGCCCAGCGCCTCGCCCACGCCGCCCGGCAGCACGGCCTCCACCTGCCCGGCCCCGACGACCCGGCTCCCGCACCGTCGGCGGCCCTACGGGCCGGGGCCGCCCAGGCCCCCGGCCGCCCCCTCGGGACGGCGCTGATCCTCCTCCACGACCTGTGCGACCTTCACCTCGCCGCCGCCGAGAACTCCCTGAACTGGGAGATGCTCGCCCAAGCCGCGCGGGCCACCCGCGACAGCCGACTCCTCGACCTCGCGCACGCCTGCACACCCCGGACCCTGCGCCAGATGCAGTGGACCAACACCATGATCAGAACGCTGTCACCACAAACACTCAGCAGCGGGTGAGCCCGACACGCACGCGTTCGAGGCCCCCCGGCACGACAGAAGACCCCCAAGCCCGAGGACACCCCCCTGGACCGGGCCCCCGGCCCCGAGCACGAGTGGCCGCCCGAGCGCCGTCGCGGCGATGGGCGGGCTCGGCCCGGACTCGGTCCATCCGGAGGAGGCGCCGGTGTTCTCCGGTACGGCGCACGCTGGCGCAGCATCGTCCCGATGCCGGCTACGACGCACTGACCTGAGACGCCCTCTGACAATGTCGCCCCGAGGAGGTCCTGCCGGCGTCTTCGGGGGCGGGGACAGGGTCAGGCGCGGCGCTGGTCGCTGTCATCGCGGAGCTGGGTGGTGTGGTGGGTGAGGGCGTCGAGTCGGGTGGCGAGGTCGCCGTGGCCGGTGCCGAGGTGGGGGCGCAGGGCGGCGAGGGGCGCTATCAGGTCGGCGGGGTCGGTGGCGCCGAGGGCGACGGTCAGGGCGGCCTGGGCGGGGCGGGCGTCGGGGGTGAGTGCGGCCGTGGTGATCTGGGCGGCGAGGACCCGCAGCTCGGCGGCGTTGTCGCGGGCCCAGGCGGTAACCGATCGGTCGGCGGCGCGGCGGTCGCGGACGGCTTTGACGCGTTCGGCGCCGGTACCGGCCTGCCGTGTGCTGCCGGTGGCGGGCTTGAGGCGCAGGTAGCGGTTCTCGGCGGCCTGGCGGCTGGCGACGCCCATGGGGCGGGCGAGGTCGGCCCAGGTGGCGCCGGCCTCCCGCGCGGTCTCCACCAGGCCGGCTTCCCAGCCGGCGAGCTCGGTGCGCAGCTCGCGCAGCAGGACGAGTGCGGCCAGGGCCTGCTCGGGACCTTCCTGCGCATCGGGGGCGATCGAGGGCTGGGACGCGGGGTTGTGGGCGGTGCGGACGGCGTCGTCGATGGCGGCCAGCGCCGCCGCGGCCGCCAGGAACGAGGCGGGCTCGACCGGGGGACCGCCGGGGGCGGCTCTGCGGGGCTTCTCACTCATGCAGTCACTCTATAGGTGACACTCCGACTTGTCATCGGATGGATGACGCGCTAGAAAGGAGTCAGGTGAAGCGCACTGGCTCCTACAGCCCAACCACCTGGAGGTGTTTCGCGATGCTGCTGCGCACTGACCCGTTCCGCGAGCTGGACCGCCTGACCCAGCAGTTCCTGGGTAACACGGGGACCTGGTCGCGTCCGGCGCCGATGCCGCTGGACGCCTACCGGGCGGGCGACGAGTACGTGATCTGCTTCGACCTGCCGGGTGTGGACCCGGAGGCGATCGACATCGACGTCGAGCGGAACATGGTGACCGTCAAGGCCGAGCGCCGTCCGCGCCAGGAGGGCGAGGGCGTGAAGTGGGAGCTGTCCGAGCGCCCGCTCGGCGTGTTCTCCCGCCAGGTCATGCTCTCCGACACCCTCGACCCCGCCGGGATCACCGCCGACTACGACGCCGGCGTGCTGACCCTGAAGATCCCGGTCGCTGAGAGGGCCAAGCCCCGCAAGGTCGCGATCAGCCACAGCTCAGGCCGCAAGCAGATCCAGGCCTGACCCGCTCCCCGATGCCGTTCCGGCCGCCCCTTGATCTCTCCCCCCTCGATCAAATGGGGCGGCCGGAACACCCTCGACCGCCGGCCGACCTCGCCCGGACCGGCCGCGGCGACGGGAAACGCCATGAACGGCCAGGGCAACCAACCCTTCATCCTGCGGGCGGACGGCGAGATCGACCCCGAGACCGTCAGGCCGCCGTGCTCGAGTCGCACCCGGAGGTGGGGCCTGATCTGTCGGAGGTGACCTTCATGGACTGCGCGGGCCTGGGTGCCCTGGTCCGGCCCGCAACCAGGCCGACGCCCGCCCGGTCCTTCGCGGGGCGCTGTGCGGTGCGGCTGGACACGTTCACCGGTCTGCACCGGCGCCTTGCCGTCGAGCCCCGGGCGAGCGCCGTGGGCGTTCGGGCCGGTTCCTTGGGACGGAGGGAGAACCGCGGTGACTCTTCGATGGGAAACGTTCCTGGAAGAGGTCCGGGAACGCGGTGAGTACGACACCCCGCAGGAGGCCGAGCGGGCCGCCCGGGTGGTCCTGGCCCTGCTGGGTGCCCATCTGGTCGGCGACGTGCGCGCAGAACTGGCCGCCCGCCTGCCGGAGACCATGTCCCTGGTCCTGCTCAACCCGCTGCAGGCCGCCGAGCCCCTCACCGCCGAGCGGTTCGTGCACGCGACCGCGGCCTGGATCGAGGGCGCCACCGAGGCCACGGCCCTGTGGGACATCGGCGCCGTCCTGTCCACGGTGGCCGACGCCGCCGGCGACGACCTCATGGACCAGGTCCTGCTCCAGCTGCCGCCCGGCTACGACCTGCTCTTCGGTCGCCCCACCACAGGGATGCGACCCTGACCACCCCTCACGCGCCGCTGGCTCGCCAGCGGCCAGCCCCCGGAAGGCCCTCACGGTCATGACCCGCTACCACCACCTCCTCCGGCAGGTCCGCAACCTCGGCCGCTACCCCACCGACGAGGAAGCCGAACGCGTCCTCGACGCCGTCCTGACCGTCCTCGGCTCCCAGCTCACCGGCGAGGAGCGCTGCGACCTCGCCGCAGCCCTGCCCGACCGGGCCCGCGCCGTGTTCACCGCCCAGATCCCCCTGCCCCAGCCCGTTGCCGCCCCGGCCTTCGTCGAAGCCATCGCCCGCACCCTGGGCACCAGCCTCACCGCCGCCCGCTGGGACACCTCCTCCGTCCTGACCGCCCTCACCACCCTCACCGACGACCACCTCACCGACCGCCTCCTCACCCACCTGCCCCGCGGCTACGCCCTGCTGTTCGGCCGCGCCGACCTGACCGTCGCCGCCTGAGCTGCCTCAGGAAGATCACGCAGCGGGTGGGATCTCCCGCACCCAGGTGGCATGCTCGTGCCCGAAAGGTTGCAGGTCAAAGCCCTGGCCACCTGTTGACCGGCGGGTCTGGCATTCGCCACGGCGGCCCACCAGCACCCCCGGGCCGCCGAAAGCAGCGCCACGGCTCGGCACTGCCCGGCCTCCCGGCCGGGCCGTGCTCCGCGGCCAGGGTCAGGCTGTCGGCTCCTGTGCGGTGTCCGGGCGGGCGGCCTGCTCGAGCTTCACGGTGGCCGTGTGCCGGTTCTCGACGCCCGCCCAGTACGGGTGGGAGGGCGGCTCGGCGCCGACCGCTGCGAACGCGGCCCCGCTTCCCCTCGCTCGGATCAGCGGCTCGGCGGCGTACCGGCGCTGCTGGAGTTCGAGCAGGTCAGCGGGGAAATCGGTATCGGACCCGAGCACATCGTAGATCGCACACCCGCACCGGCAGCGGCACGGACACCCTTCCTCCGGACGGCGGCTGCGCAGGGGCACGCGTCTGCGCCCGCTTCTAGCGTCAGTTGCATGACGACGCAGAACACGACGGTGGTGGGGGTGCGGTCGGCGCAGGAGGTGTTCGCCGCCCTGGACGGGCTTGACGCGCGGTGTCGGCCGTCCACCGACTATGAGCAGGGGCTGCTCGAGGCGTACCGGTGGGCGGTCGGCATGCGGACCGCCGCACCGGTGACTGCCGTGGCCACGGTCGGCCCGTCGGGGCCCTGCCGGGCGCAGTTGCTCGCGGAGTGCCAGGCCGCGGCCGTGGCGATCCAGGTGGAAGCGGACCGCACGGAAGTGGAGCAGGCAGCGAGTGCGGAGCGGATGCTGGGCGTCCATGCGGCGCTGGCCTGGCTGTGCGGCCACCACGACGACCGGCCCTGACGGCGCCGCCGGGCGTGGGAGAGAGGGGGTGATCCAGCTGCCCGGTTCGCCGGTCGGAGCCGTTCGTTGAGATCGCCCGTACCGTGACCTACCGGTGCGGGCGGCCCTGTGCACGCGGCAAGCCGTTCTGTGCAGCCGCAGCGCCGGATCGCCGGCTGCCGGGCCCGGGTAGCGGGCTCTTGCCGTGCTGCCCGTCGTTGAGGCCTGAGGAATCTGCCGGCCGACAGCCCCCTGTGAAGGCTGTCGGCCGGCTGGTCAGGTGGTGCGGCTGCTGCGGGTGAGCATGGTGGCGAGGAGGCGGACGGCGGCTTCGGCGTCGGCGAGTTCACCGCCGGTGGGCAGGACGGCTCCGAAGGTGCGGTTGTCGGGTGCGTCGAGGGCGCGCCAATGGAGGACCGGTGCGAGGTGGCTGCTGGCGTCGGCGAGGAACCAGGCGAGGTGGCCGTGGGTGCGGGCGACGGTCAGGGCGAGGGCTGCGAGGGCTTCGCGCAGCGCGGCGAGCCGCTCGATCCTCGGCAGGTGGGCATCGGCGGGGCCGACGGCGGTGTTGAGCGCTGAGGCGGTCTGGCGGGCCAGGGCCGCGTCGGTCGCGGTGAGCTGCCAGGTTCCGTCGGTGAGCTGGAGTTCGGCCTCGTGGACGACCTGCTCGACCGCCTTGACCATGCTCATGGCTGGAAGCTTATCGGTGCGGCTGGGCGCACCGTGTGAGGGGGCGTCAGGGGATGGGCTGGGCGTGCAGACAGGTATGTCGGCCTGGTCCGGCCGGTTCTGCGAGCGGCCGGCGACCTCCCCGATGATCTCCACCCGGAAAGTGCCGGCCGTGTCCGCGTACACCGGTGTCCCGTCGGCGGTCACCGTACCGGTGGCGTGGACGGAGACTATCTCCGGTGGCCCGTGCCGGCCGGGCACGCCCTGGCAGGGTCAACGCAGAACGCGAAGGGGCGTCGTCCATGACCGTCTCCTCACCTGAGCGTCGGCCGGCGCCGGCAGAAAGGGCGGCGCGGACACTGGCGTGGATGGGGAAGACCTCGTCGGCTCCGGTGGCCGGCCAGATCGATGATGAGCCCGGCAGGGCGGTCTGCGAGCGCCTGTGCGAGGACGTCATCGAGCCTGCCCCGGTCGTCCTGGTCGACCTCGCCGCCGAGGTGGACGATCGCTGCCGTCCCGAGAACCCTCGTGATGGTGATCCGCACGTGTGGTGTGAGGGTCCACATGTTGTCCGGCCGGGCCTGTCCGGGGAGCCTCGGCATGGAACTCGCCGCCCTGTCAGACGGGCCTTTAGAGTCCGGGCCACCGACATCGTGCGTCCGGCCCGGTCCTGGCCTCAATCGGCTCAGGCCCGGACCGCCGTGATGGTCTGAGGCCTGTAACCCGTCTGCCGGACGATGGTGATTTCCCGGCTCCGGGAGTTGTAGCTGACCTGCATGTCATCGGGCTTGGTGCCGTACAGCCAGGTGAAGTGCGCAGAGGCGTCGCCCGCGACAGTCGGCGGCACGCTGGACGCGGAGGCGTCCTTGTCGTTCGCGGTGAGCTGCAGCGACTGGCCGGCCAGCCTCCAGGTGCCGGACGAGGTGTGCTTCTCCGGGCTGCCATCGTTGTCGTCGAGCTGGCAGGTCCAGGACCCGCTTTCGGTGACGGTGAGAATCCCGCTCTTGAAGTTGGCGGTGGGCGAGGACACTTTCCAGGTGCCGGCCGCGAACTTGCCAAGCGCCACTCCGGCGACCCCGGAGCTGCCTTCGCCGTTGCCGCTGCAGGCGGAGACCACCGCGCCGATCACCGAGACGCCGAGAATCCGCAGCGCCGTACGGCGAGGCACGAAGGAGGTGGCGGTACGCCAGTTATCCAGTGATTTCACTGAGTTGACCCCTCGTTATGGCTCAGAACCGGGCTGTGCGCAGCCCGTCTGGCGGGATGCTCCTGTCCGCCTGCCGCCCGTCCCGGCGAACGCCGTCTTCCGGTTCCATCGACACGGCGGCCCGAGAGTATCGGATGCCGACTGGTCGGGGGGCGGGTTCCCGAAGAACGGAGCGGCCGCAAACACCCGCAGACCGCCAAGCCCTGCCGGCGGACCTACGAGGGCACCCCCTTCAAGGCCGCCTGGTCAACGCCCCTGGCACCGCCACTCCTCGGCGGTGCCGGTGCGCGGCTCGAGCCGCGGAACGGGGATCGCCAGCGGCATCCCCTGGGCCAGGTGGACGAGGGCGACGGCGCGGGCACGCGAACTATCGCCCGCGTCGTGATCACAGTGGGTGGCGGGTACGGGTACGTACCCGTACACTCATGGGTGACCGGAAGGAGAAACCGATGCCCGACGCCAACGTACGCATCCCTGCCGAGACCCGCGACCGCCTCGCCGAGGTCGCCGCCGCCGAACACCTGTCCCTGCGTGCCTACCTGGCCCGCCTCGCCGACACCCTGCTCACCCCCACGGAGCGCGCCGAGCGCGCGGAACAGGCACGCCAGAAGCTCGCCGCCTGGAACGGCTACGACCCCGACAGCACCGACACCCGGCAGCTGGACGCCGAACTCGACCGGCGCCTGGCCCGGGCGCAAGGCCGGTGACCGCGCTGCACGTCGTCCTCGACGACACCGCCATGGTCGCCGCCGGCCGCGGCAACCTCCTCGCCTCCCGCCTCATCCACCGCGCCCACGCCGAAGCCGGCTGGCACCTCTACGCCCCCGCCTGCGCCCTGGTGGAAGCCGACCGCGAACGCCCCGGAACCGCCGAACACCTCGCCACCCTCCCCGCGGTCACCGTGCTCGACCTCGACCTCGCCGCCGCCCTCGCCATCGCCACCGACACCACCTGGGCCCAGGCCCACACCCGCTACGCCGCCGCCCCGACCCCGGAGCGCCCCGACGGCGCGGTCGTCGCCACCGTCGACCCGGCCCGCTGGAAGGGCCAGCCGGTCCGGGTCATCGACCTGACACCCTGACCCGCCGCACCCGACGGGTCGCACCGGCGTCATCCGAGGGCTCGGCTACTCGCAACCGCACACCACCGGCCGCCGTGGACGGTCATGCCCCGTGAGGACGCCCACGCGGGGGGCGCGGCGAGCACGCTCACCCGACAACCGAGCCGGCCGCACTTCGTCCGCGACGCCACCTTCCGCGACGTCCAGGGTCCGCACCGGGCACGGCCCCGAGAACACGGAGGCCGATGTCCCATGGTCCCGACGCCGTTCGTGTGTCATTCTTCCGTCGGCGAAGGAGCCGCATGGCCGGGAGGGGGCCCGCTGTGGAGGAGTTGCAGCCGGGGGACCCGCGACAGGTGGGTCGGTACCGTATCGTCGCGCGGCTCGGCGCCGGCGGAATGGGGCGGGTGTTCCTGGGCCGGTCCGCGGGCGGCAGGTCCGTCGCGGTCAAGGTCGTCCGCGAGGAGCTGGCAGAGGACCCCGCCTTCCGCCGGAGGTTCGCCCGGGAGGTGGACGCCGCCCGCCGGGTCACCGGGATCTTCACCGCGCCGGTGGTGGACGCGGGCACCGACGATGCGACTCCGTGGCTGGCCACGGCTTACGTGCCCGGGCTTTCACTGGCGCAGGCGGTGCAGGAGCACGGCGTCTGGCCCGAGCACTCCGTCCTCATCCTGGGCGCGGGTCTGGCGGAGGCCCTGGAGGCGATCCACCGCGTGGGCCTGGTCCACCGGGACCTCAAGCCCTCGAACGTTCTCCTCGCCGCTGACGGCCCCCGGGTGATCGACTTCGGCATCTCCGTCGCCGAGGACTCCACCGTACTCACGCAGACGGGGGTGGCACTGGGGACGCCGGGGTTCATGTCGCCCGAGCAGCTCACCGGTCGCGAGGTCGGCCCGCCGAGCGACGTGTTCTCGCTCGGCTCGGTGCTCGCGTACACCGCGCTCGGCACGGGACCGTTCGGCTCCGGCTCCGCCCAGGCGCTCAACTTCCGTGTGGCGTACGAGGAACCCGACCTCAGCGGGCTGCCGCATTCGCTGAGTGCCATCTGCCGCTGCCTGGCCAAGGACCCGGCCCGCCGGCCCACGCCCGCCGCTCTGCTGGGCCTGTTCACGCGTGCTCTGGAGGAGCACACCGAGGGCGCCGGTCCGGCGCAGGCCCTGGCCGCGTGGCTGCCCGCCAGCCTGGCCGAAGCCGTGTCGGCGGTGGGAACGGGAGCACCGGCGACGCCTGCGCCCGCACCGGCGGTTCCCCTCCCCACGCCGACGGCACCCGCAACGGTGCGGGCCGTGCCGGCCGCGCGCCCGCCGGGTGACCCGGACGCCGTCACGGAGTCGTCCACGTCCGTCGCGGATGACTTCAACGACACCGACGACACCGACGACTCCGACGGCACCGGCGCCCCGGACTCCGCCGGGCCGCCCCGCCGCAGGGTGGTCCGGTTGCTGCTCGTCGCCGGTCTCACCGGGCTGGGCCTCACCCTGTGGGACCTCGTCAAGGCGCGTTGGGGACCCTTCTCGTTCCTGCGCGCAGGGCGCGAGGCCCGGTGGAAGTACACCTCCTACGGCGCGGCGCTCGCATTCCCGGTGGTGGCCGGAACGACGGTGTACGCGGGCAGGGAGGACGGGTACCTGTGCGCGGTGAACACGGCCACGGGCCGGGAGCGGTGGAGGTTTCGTACCGCCGTCTCGGGGGAGGTCCGGCTGCGTACCTTCGTCGCAGCGACGGTCGTCGACGGCACGGCCTACGTGGTCGACGACGAC
Organism: Kitasatospora sp. NPDC004240; assembly: GCF_053603215.1. Taxonomy (NCBI): domain Bacteria; kingdom Bacillati; phylum Actinomycetota; class Actinomycetes; order Kitasatosporales; family Streptomycetaceae; genus Kitasatospora; species Kitasatospora sp. NPDC004240. Next base: position 19,495 of record NZ_JBSGFD010000107.1, read on the forward strand.
GGCCGGCTCACGGCTCTGGATGCCGAGACGGGGGAGGCGAGGTGGGCGACCCCCGTCTCCGGGTCCGAGGACAAGGCGCCCGTGGTCACCGACGGCACGGCCTACGTGATCGGCTACCCCGGTACCGTCCGTGCGCTGGACACCGCGACCGGTACCCAGCGGTGGAACCTGAAGGAGCGCAGCGGCATCGGCGGCGTCGAGCACGTGACGGTCTCGGGTGCCACCCTGCTGGCGTCCGGGAAGGCGATGGTCCAGGCGGTGGACCTCGTCACCGGCAGAGTCAGGTGGACCTTCGACTCCGGTCCCCTCTCGGCCGCGCCGACGGTCGCCGACGGAGCGGTGTACGCGCCCACCGGCAACCACAAGCTCTACGTGCTGGACCTCGCGACCGGCGCCAAGCGGTGGACGTACGACGCGGGTGACGGCACCGGGGTGCCGGTGGTGGCCGTCGGCGGTAGCGCCCACCTCTGCCTCCGGTCCGGCCTCCAGGTGCTGGACACGCAGACGGGCGCGCTCCGCTGGAAGACGGAGGTACGTGCGGTGGCGCCCCCCACGGTTGCCGGTGGAACGGTCTTCGTCCCCGCATGGAGCACGCTCCACGCCCTGGACGCGGCCACCGGCAAGGAGAAGTGGACGTTCGAGGGCACGAGCATGAACTCCGCGCCGGCGGTCGACGGACGGACGCTGTACCTGACGGACGGCGACATCGAACACGAGACGGGCACGCTGTACGCCATCGACACCGACTGACCATCCCGCCGTTCCGATCACCGGCCCACCCGCCCACCAGCCGTAACCGCCCGGTACGCGATATTCCTTGGGCTGTTGGCCGCCGGCCGGTGGTGCGCTGCCTGGTCGTACGGGCCGCGGTCTCGGCCTGCCGGCTTTCAGCCGTCGTACCGGTGCCATGGGATGCCGAGTCGGCCGAGTGGTTCGAGGGCGCTGCGGTGGTGGGCGGCGACGACGACGTTGCCCGTGGCCTCGGTGGCGGGTGAGGTGAGGGCGACCAGGCCGGGGCCGACGAGGACGTCGGCCGGTATGGAGGGCGATGTGGACATGCGCAGTGGTACGCGCCGGAGGAAGCTCTCCAGCCGGGGCAGGAGCTGGTCGTTGGGGCCGTGGGTGTGGGCCGTGTAGGGGCCGCGTCCCACGGCTTCGTGGAGCGTGAAGTGCAGGAGGAATCTGCTCAGCGGCTCCGGTTCGGGGGTCGGAGGGTGGTTCTCCCGGGTATGCCACACGGTCGGGTCGGTGTCGGCGGCGTCGAGCTGCCAGGGGATCGACCAAAGCCAGACACCTTGGTTCTCGGAGCCGATGAGGAGCTGCTCGCCGTGGTTGTCGGCGATCTTCGGGAGGAAGATGTCGTTCTGCCGGCCGAGGACGGCCGGATAGGTGTCGGAGAGGCGGCAGAAGTCGCGCAGGGCCCGGGGAACGGAGCCGGGCACGCGGGTGGGCAGGTGCGGGCCGGCTACGGCCGGGTACCAGCCGGTGACGAAGGATTCCAGGGCGCGGCCGGGGTCGGTGTCCACGTGGTCGAGCCACCGCAGTCCGGGAAGGTTGTCGGGGGCCGGGCCCGGGGGCCGTACCAGGGCGAGGGTCTCGTCGCTCAGCGGCGGGTCGATTCGCAGAGTGCCGGAGACCAGTTCCCCGCCGCTGTGGTGGCTGGACCTGCGTTGGACCGTGCCGAGGTAGATGCAGCGGTCTCCCAGGCGGACCGCCAGGTGGAACGGCAGATCGACGGGCCGGTTCCCGCCGCATCCGCATCCTCCGCCGAACCGTTCGGCGACGGACGCCGGCCCGGGACCGAGCAGCCGGAACTCCTCGTGGTTCCACACCGTACTGGCCTCAGGATCGTCCCCCGCGTCCGCGAGGACCACCGTGGCCTGTGCCCCGAGCACCACCACGGCACCGGGTACGGGAACACGGCTGCGGACCGGACCGGCGAGTTCCAGGACCACGTCGACGTCGGCCATGTCCAGGCGAGAAGGCGGCATATCGGGAGGGTAGCCGGGCGCTCGGACAGCGCCGCCCCGGCGACCGTCCGGCCGACCCCGGAGCCCGCTGCGGGGGCGCGAGCGACCCCACCAGGGATTCCTCCCTCTTGGCAGTGCCTTCTGCCGGGGGACCTCCTTGGGACCTGATGGCTTCGGCCACGCTGACCTGGAGTTCGTTCAACCGCTGAGCCGAGAGTTGCCGGAGGCGGTCAGACCGGTCCAGCCGGTCGGTCCGGTCCCGGGAGTGGGCTGGGTCGACTATTGATCCGAAACGGTAGGGGTTCTCGGTCGTTGAACCACTCGTGAGTGAACTGGTGGGGGGCGCGCGGCACTTGTCGCCGTCGGCGCAGGAAGCGTTGCGGCTGCGGGCGGTGGCCGGGCTGGTGGAAGGCCGGGCCCGCGAGGACGTCGCGTCGGTGTTCAGGGTCTCGCTGAAGGCGCTGGACGGCTGGTGGGCGAAGTGGCTGGACGGCGGGCGCGAGGCGCTCATCGGGCGCCCGCGTGGCCAGCGGGTCGGGGAGCAGCAGGTGTTGTCCGAGGCCGAGCAGGCGGCGGTGCGGCAGGCCGTGCTCGACCACCAGCCCTGTGAGCTGGGGCTTTCGGGGCAGCTGTGGACGCGTTCCCAGGTGGGTGCGCTGATTGCGAAGCTGTACCGGGTCCACCTGACGGAGCCGGGGGTGGGCAAGTACCTGCGGCGTTGGGGACTGTCGTTCCAGCGCCCGGACAAGCGGGCCGTCGAGCAGGATCCCGAGGCCGTGCGTGGCTGGCTGGAGGAGGCCTGGCCGGCGATCCGCGCGCGGGCGAGGGCCGAGGGCGCCGAGGTGCTGTTCGCCGACCAGGTCGGCATCCGCTCCGACCAGGTCACCGGCCGGACCTGGGGCGCCAGGGGGCGGACTCCGATCGTGCGCCGGACCGGGAACCGCTTCTCGGTCAGCGCCATGTCCGCGATCAGTACCAAGGGCCGCATGCACTTCATGGTCTTCACCGGCACCTTCGACGCGACGGTCATGTGCCGCTTCCTCGACCGGCTCGCCGGCCACTTCGACCGCAAGGTCCACCTCGTCGTGGACCGGCACTCGGCCCACCGCAGCAAGAAGGTCCGCGCCTGGCTGGCCGACCACGCCGACCAGGTCGAACTGCACCTCCTGCCGTCGTACTCGCCCGAGCTGAACCCCGACGAGCTGGTCAACGCCGACCTCAAGCGCAGCCTGCCCATGAGCCACCGGGCCCGCAACCAGGCCGAACTGGCAGCCGAAGCCCGGCGCTTCTTCCACCGCCGCCAACGCCAGCCCCACATCGTCCGCGGCTACTTCCACGGTCCGCACGTGCGCTACACCCTCGACGAGAACCAATTGAGTTTCTGATCAATATCAGGCGAGGCTGGACATGTTTCGGGAGGGGCGCGATGGCAGAGCCGGTCAGAGTCCGCAGGCTCACGGACCAGGAGGGCCAGCAGTTACAGAGAATCGTGCGGCGGGGCAGCACCAGTTCGGTGCGCTACCGGCAGGCGATGATGCTGCTGGCCTCGGCCGGCGGTAACCGGGTCCCGGTGATGGCCCGGCTGCCCAGGCGGACGAGGACACGGTGCGGGATGTCATCCACCGGTTCAACGAGATCGGTTTGGCCTGCTGGACCCTCGGTGGCCGGGAGGCCGTCCCCGCCTGCTCATTCCTGACGACAAGGACTTCGTCGTCCAGACGGCCACCACCCGCCCTGCCAAGCTCGGCCAGCCTTTTACCCGCTGGTCCGTCCGCAAACTCGCCGCCTGCCTGCGCCGTGTTCACGGCCGGGTCATCCGCATCGGGCGCGAGGCCCTGCGCTGCCTGCACGCTCGGTGCGGCGTCACCTTCCAGCGCACCAAGACGTGGAAGGAGTCCGCCGACCCCGACTACGACGCCAAGCGCGACCGGATCGAGCACGTCCTGGACCACTTCCCCGACCGCACGTTCGCCTTCGACGGGTTCGGCCCGCGACACCTTGTGGGGCGTCAACCGGCGCCGCAAGGGCACCGCGAACACCCTCGCCGCACTGCGCTCAATCCGGGCCGCCTGCCCGGACGGTGCCCCCGTCTACGCCATCCTCGACAACCTCTCCGCACACAACGGCAGGAAGATCCTTTGCTGGGCGGTGAACAACAACGTCCACCTGTGCTTCACTCCGACGAATGCCTCCTGGGCCAATCCGATCGAGGCGCCCTTCGGACCGCTGCGGCAGTTCACCCTCGCCAACTCCAACCACCCCCACCACACCGTCCAGACCCGCGCGCTGCACGCCTACCTGCGCTGGCGCAACAGCAACGCCCGCCACCCCGACGTCCTGGCCGCCCAACGCAAGGAACGAGCCCGCATCCACAGCGAGAAGGGCCTTCGCCGGGGAGGAAGGACGCTCATCGAAGCGGCGTGAATGGCCCACCTCTGCAGGGTCGCTCACCCGAAGACCTGGACCGGCTCGCTGACGAAGCCCTCGGTCCAGTGGTCCTCATCGAGGTCGTACTCTCCGATCTGGAAGCAGTCCGGCTCGTCGGCGAAGCCCGGTAGAAGACGCGCGCGGCGTATCCGCTCTTCGGCTGCGGCCTCGGAGGAGTAGATGCCGAGCAGCTTGACGTCGTCGCCGTCCTGCTCGTCGATGAACACGCCCCCGCCGTCGAGGTGAATCGTCTCGTCATCGGGGCCGGCTTCGTTCTGGTGACTGATGTGCCAGAGGGGATAGACCTTCACGGGCGCAGGCTACCCCCGGCCCATCCGGTGAACGTTCCCGGGTAGAGCACTGGGCATGCCATCCAGGTACTGCGGAGGCCGAAGACCAGGGGAGGAAGGGGCCGGTGCCCGCGCCGCTCTCGCCGTCGCCCGCGCCACCCGGGCCCGGCGATCCCGCTGCGCACCACCTGCCCGGCCGCGCCGCGGACCGGAGCAGCATGAGCCGGGGCTGGCCGTCCGGGCCCGGACCGAGCGGCGTCGCACGTTTCCGCGACGCATCAGCAGCTGGATCAGGCTTCAGCCTCTCAGATGCCGCAGGAACCAGTCGGCGGGAGCAGCGGAGCCTCGTTTGACCGACCCTGTGTCGGGCAGGCCGTGTCGTGGCTGGAGCGTCGGGTGCGCGTTGTCCATGCGGCCACCGGTGGGCCTGCCGCGCCCAGGGCCGCGAAGAACGCGCCGAGCAGTAGCCAGCCTGTGTCCGAGTCCGAGGACTGCGGTCGTGAGGACCATCGATCCTGACCGCCGCTTCGGCCGTACGTGCCGCGCGGTCGGCCCGAGCCCCAGGTCTGCGAGCCCGATGCCCGACGATGACCGCTACACCCGCTCGAGTGGCCTGCGTTTTCACGCCCGCCACATGCGACGCGACTGGCGGGCCGCCGCGGCGTTGCTGTTCCGTGTGCGCTGCCGCGCTCTGGTGGCACTGAAAGTCACCTGGGGCGCCGTGGCCGTGGCGGGTGCGGCCCTGGTGCTGCTCGTCGTCCTCGGCGGCGGGTCCTCGGCCGGTGCCTGCGCGGCCGGTGCCCGCGCGGCCGGCGGCCCCGGGCCCGCACCGGTGGTGACCGTCACCGCCACCGTGCCGCCCGCGTCCGCAGCGCGCCGTCCTCCGCCGCTCCCGCGCCGTCGTCCCCACCACCGTCCACACCCGCTGCCACGCCTACCGTCTCGCCGCTGCCCTCGGTGGCGGTGGAGCCGCCCGCCAGTCCCATGGCTGCGATCGTGCCCGGCGACGCACCCAGCGTGGACGCCGCCGGCGCCTTCCTCGCGGCCGAGAAGAGCCGCTACAAGATCAGCGGCTGGCCGAACGGTGTCTACGACGCGAAGGCGTTCTCCGGCGCGGGCGCCTTGTAGTGCGGGTACTTCGAGATCTCCGGCAGCGTCCAGCGCGAGTACTGCCACTTCATGATGCTCAACGGCACCCGGGAGGACCACGCCCTGGTGTGCACGGTGGCGGTGCGGGACGACCGGTCGAACGACCCGGACTTCCGCGCGGGCGGCCCCGAGCCCGGCACCGGAAAGATCCGGTTCCGGACCCCGGTGCTGCCCGGCCGGTGGGGAGCGACCTGTGGGTCTACCTCCCGGTGGGCAAGCAACTGGGCCTTGAACACCTGTGGCCCGAATGCCAGTTCGCCAGGATCTGGGACTCGCCGGCGCTCTGGCCGCATACGTTCACCGGGCGCGGGCTGATCGGGGTTGTGGGCTACGGTGATTGCCGGATGCAACGGTGGTGTTCGGGTGGGGAGGCCGCATGGCGGTGATCGAGGTTCCGGGTCCTGAGCCGGAGTGGGAGGCAGCTCCGTCGTACCAGGGCGGGAAGCGCAATCCCGCGTTCCAACAGAGCATGTGGGAGTTCGCCGCCAGCTCCTTCCAACTGGTGGCAGGGTTGAAGCCGCCGTTGGAAGCACTTGCGGCACGGTTGCGTCTGACCCTCGAACGAGGATGGGAAGACCTCGGATACGTCGACGTCGCCATGTTCCGCATCGAGCGGGTCGACTTTGCCCTGAGCAGGCTTGAAGGGGCGATCGTCCCCGACACGTTCGTCTGGGTGCGCCGCTCGGCGGACGACGTGGAAGGGGCGCTCGACATCCTTCTCAACGCCCTTGGTCTCGACCGCCGGGCGCTGGCGTTCCGCGGCACCGTGGAGACAGGTTTCGAGGTGTTCGACGGTTCCACCGGGTGAGCGATCCCGCCGCTTCGGCCAGCGGCCTGGCGCTGATCAGCATGTCGGGATCGCCCAGCGTGACCGGGTCACGAGCCGAGGCCCTCCGGGATCTCTTCTTGTCCCGGTCGACGGCGACGTCCCTCCGGAGTGAACGTGAAGCTCGCGGCGAACGGGCCGTCACCACGGCGGATGGCCAGGAGCAGTGGTTGCTCATGGGCCGGGGGCCAGGACGGCTCGGTGCCCGGGTCGGTGCCGTTCCAGAGGTGGAAGAACATCATGGGGGCGGATACGTCCTCGGTGAGGTAGCCGAGCGTCTTCCCGTAGTAGGGGTTGGTGCTGCCGATCAGCACCGACGGCGGGCCGAAGGCCGAGGTCACGTCGGGCCACACCCGGTCGTGGGCGGCCCATGAGTCGATCGCGTCGCGCATCGAGGCGTATTCGTTCGCATCCAGCACCCGGTCGGCCTTGAGCCAGCCCTGCCGGTGCGCGAACTCCACGTAGACGGAAGCCACGCTGCAGCCGTGGTCGGCCGGCAGGAAGTCCTCGAACGCCCCTTTCACGCCCGTCGAGGTCCACGCCTCGCGCTGCTCCAGGATGCGCTGCTCGTCACCCCACGCCTCCTGCCGGCGTTCAACGAACAGAAGGTGGTCCAGGATCAGCCGGATGCCGAGCTCTCCGCCCCACATCCCCGGCCGGCGGAGGGCATCGTTGAGCCGGGCGACGAGGTGGATGCGGATCTCCTCCGAGGAGGCGAGAGGGGCGGTGGCAGGCATGCCGCCAGTCTTTCGCACCATGGTCGGAGAGCAGGGATCAGGGTGTGAGAAGGATCCGGTGACGTAGCAGGGAGATGCTCGCGCGGCCGTAGCCCTGCCTCTTGAGTCGTTGACACCTGGCAGGCCGTCCGCCCCGACCAGCCGAAGTTCACCGACCGCCGCACCGGCGAGTTGGTCGACCTGCTGTTCGCAGTCCGGGCCCGCCGCATCTCCACCAGCCACATCAACAACACCATCATCCCGATGCTCTGCCGCAAGGCCGGAGTCCCGGCCGCCGACGTCCGCGGCAACATCACCAGCCACCGCGCCCGGTCCACCATCGCCAGCCAGCTCTACAACGCCAAAGAACCGATGACCTGTTCGAGCTGCAGGCCTGGCTCGGACACCGCTCCCCGCAATCCACCCAGAACCACGCGAAGATCACACCCAACACCCTGTCCAAGGGCCTACTCCGAAGCCGGCTACTTCGAGCGCAACGTGCGCAGTCGAGGACGGCCAGGCGGCCCTGGACCGGCTACTCGATCGCCTCGCCGACCCACCCACTCCGGCCGGCCCGACACCACGCGAACCGGACGTGCCGGTGACGGCCCGCCTTCTGCCGCTCGTCGATGTTTGACAGGGCGGGACGGGCTCCGCACCGCGCTGATATACCGGAGTGCGCACAGACCCGGGAGAGTGACACAGTCACTGCCGTGACCTTGATGAACGTGCTCGTCGACTTCGCCCGAACCGGCCGGATCGGTCCGCTTCACTGCGGAATGCCCCTGGCCGAGGCCGAGGACCTCCTCGGCCCGGGGCGGCCGCACCCCGCTCACATCATGAAGGGGCCCGACATCGACGGATACCCGTACTCCTGGGACGGACTCAAGCTGGACGTCACCCAGCGGGCGGTCAGCGGAATCTGGATCCACCTCTGGCCCGGTTCGACAGCAAAGCTCCCCGCTCTCGTCCTGCCCGAATCAGAGTCGTTCGAGGCCACTGTGCTCCGCGAGGAACTGATCACGGCCCTGGACGCCGCAGGTTGTGAGCATCACGTCAACGACACCCTCACCTTCGGACAGCAGTCCAGCATCCTCACCCGGCCCGCTGACGTCTACGCGGTCTTCAGCCTTCCGGGCCGGGACAACCACGTGCCTCACCGAGACCGTCACTACCTCGACGTGATGCACAAGTACACGGCTTGACATCGCTGATTCCACAGAATGATCCGGTTGACGTGGCCCTCGACGGGGCCGCTGTTCCAGCGCAGCGTGAGGCCGGTGCCGAAGAGCTCCTCGCAAGCCTGAAATGCCGTTGCGGGCGGTACCGGCCAACACCTCGCGGCCCGGGGGCGCTCCGAGGCACGGGCGTCCGGTCGGCGCCCCGCACCCCGGGCACTTCGCCGCCCGACCTGGTCCGGGCTGAGCCGCCGACCCGTGCCGAACCGCTTCCGGGAGGCGTTCGACTGTCGTTGCTCCGGGACGGTGGTCTCCATCGGCCCCTCGGGAAGGACGGTCAGAGTGGCCAGCGGCGTGTTCACGGTCGGAGCGATGCGCCGGATGGGGCCCGGGCATCCAACAGCCGCTGCCGAGGCAGACGGGCGGGTCGGTGTCCTCAGAGGGCATCCGATCGTTGGACCGGGCGTGCCGCAGACCGAGCCCCGCCCCGAGGACACCCGCCGCGGTGGCGCGCCGAACCCGACGCTAGGAGAAGCGGGCCCGGGACGGCGGACCTCCCGAAGGCGGCCGCCCAGATGATCGCCCTGGCGACCTGGGGCGGTGAGGGCAGGCCGCTGACCCCCACAGCCCGGCTGCGCCGTGCGGATGCGCGGGACCTGGCCGAGCGGCTGGATACCGGCGACAACGACCCCGCCACCCGGCGCACGCCGAGTGGCGAACCCGCTCCAGGGCCAGGAACAGTCGATACATGACACAGACCACATGGACCGAAGCCAGAATTGAGCTCCCCGCCACCTCGGGCGGCCACGCCGCAGACACAGGCTTGGCCCTTATCGGCCCAGATGGCTGGGTGCACGTCAAGCCGGACAGCAGCGGCGGCGGGGGCTTTAGGTCCTACCCGCCCCAGACGGTCTTCAAGATCACCTGGAAGACCGATCCGTGGTCCGCAGACCAGTAGCGCACGCGAAAGGGCCCTGGTGCCGAAGCGCCGAGGCCCTGCCTGCTGCTACGCCGCGTCGTCGGAATCGACCCCGGCCCCGGCCGCCGCCCGACGTGCCCATTCCGGAGCCGGGGGCGCGCCCTACGGCGAGTGATCGTCAGGCGGCTGGACCGGACCCAGCCCCTCCGCCCGCGCCCCGCTACGGTCCTCCCCCGGGGGCTCCTCTGGTGCTTCCTGCTACGGCCGGAACATCTGCTCCGCCAACCGTT
>NZ_JBSGFD010000108.1:0-29000 GCF_053603215.1 Kitasatospora sp. NPDC004240
CACCGCCGCCGAGGCGCACGCCGCGGCCCGGCGCCGGCCCGGAGCACCCCTCGCCCGCGAGGACGGCGGACTCGGGCGCCTGCTGCGCGCCCTGACCGATCCCGTGTGGAACGGCGCGCCGCCGGCCGTCTCGCCCCTGCCGCGGGACGTCTGGCTGCCCTCGACGCAGGTGTTCCTGGCGCGCCGCACCGAGGGAACCACGGCCGGCCTCGCCCTCGCCGTCAAGGGCGGACACAACGGGGAGCACCACAACCACAACGACGTCGGCAGCGTCATCGTGGCGCTCGACGGCGTACCGGTGGTCGTCGACCCGGGCCGCCCGACCTACACGGCCCGGACCTTCGGCCCCGACCGGTACGACATCTGGACCATGCGGAGCACCTGGCACAGCGTGCCGTGGATCCGCGACACCGCCCAGGCACCCGGCCGGCAGTACGCCGCGCGCGACGTCCGGGTCCGCGCCGGCGACGACGAGGCCGCCCTGACGCTCGACATCGCCGGCGCCTACCCCCGGGCCGACCTGGTGAGCTGGCGGCGCGAGGCCCGCCTCGACCGCCGCGACGGCCGCGTCGCCGTCAGCGACACGTGGACGATGCGGCCGAGCCCGGAGCCGCTTGCGACCCGCGTGCACCTGATCCTGGCCGGCACGGTGGAGACCGGGCCGGGCCACGCCGTCGTCACCGCCCTCGACGGCGCCGGAACCGTCCGGATCACCTGGGAGCCCGCCGACCTGCCGTGCTCCACGACGGAGCGGCGGCTCGACGACCCGATGCTCGGCGACGTCTGGGGCGAGCGGCTCACCCGTCTGGAGATCGACGTCAGCCCGCTGGGTCCGGTCGGCAGCCTCCGCTGGACCCTGGAGGAGGAGGCGCCGACGGCGTCGTGAGTCGCAACCCCTGCCGGTGCCCCGCCGTCCTCGTGACCGGCGGGGCACCGGCCTTTCGGCGTTCGGCGGGGGTGGTGTGCGAGGACCGTCGTGGTCAGACCCGCCCGGCGACCCAGCCGAGTGCGCCGGGCAGGATCCGCTCCACAGGGGCGACGTCCGGGTACCACGTCCGCTCCCACTCCAGCGACACATAGCCGCCGAAGCCGTCGAGCAACCGGCGCGCGGCGGCCAGCGGGACGGCGCCCGTCCCGAGCGGGACGGGCGTGGTGTCGGCGGCGGAGACGGCGTCCTTGATCTGGACGCCCACCAGGCGGTCCCCGAGGTGCCGCAGGGTCTCGGCGGGATCCTCGCCGTGCCGCCAGGGGTGCAGCAGGTCCCAGATCGCGCCCGCGTGCGGGGCGCGGTCCAGCAGCGCCGCGACGGCCGAACCGGTGGGCAGGGCGTCGTGCGTCTCGACCAGGACCATCGGCCCCTCGTCCGCGACCGCGGCCAGTCTGCGCGCCCCCGCGTCGAGGTCGTCGCCGCCGGGGAACACCCGGACGTGGCCCGCCCCGAGGTCCCGGGCGAGCCGAAGGTCGGCGCGCAGTGCCTCGATCACCGGCGCGTCGTCGCCGGGCGCGCAGATCCGGACGTACCCCGAGAGGCAGAACGCGGAGAGGGACCCCAGGGTCCGGACGGCCTCGGCCCGCTGGGCGGGGTCGAGGCCGGCGTGCACACCGGTGTCGGGGTGCAGGCGCAGCTCCAGCCCGTCCAGGCCGAAGTGCCGGGCGAGGCCGACCGATTCGGCCAGGGACGAGCCCGGGGTGCCGAGTGTGCTGAGGGCCAGTCGCATCCGTGTCTCCCGGGCCGGCGGCGGACGTGTTGTCGACGGTGCCCGCCCGTGGGGGTGGCGGGCACCTGGGGCCAGCCTAGCGGAAAGCGCTTACCATCAAGTGGTGGAGGCCACCGTGCCGGTGGCGACCCGCGTCAACGACAGCGGCAGCGCGATCGGTCGGAGCGGGTTCGACCTGAGCTCCGACCGGGGCAGGGGCGACCTCGGCGACGCCGTCCACGCCGCCTCGGCGAACGGCTCCGAGGCCACGTACCGGTTCACCGGCGGCTTCGTGCAGGTCCTCGGCGAACTCTCCACCGGCCGGGGCGCGATCGGGGTCACCATCGACGGCGGCACCCAGCGGGTGGTGGACACCGGCCCGGCCGACGGCCGGGCCGGGCGAACGTCCCGGTGTTCACCGCGACCGGGCTGAGCCGTCGGTACCGTCTCCGCACGACCGTCCGGTCCTGCGGGGACGGCGCCGGGACGGGGCCGGCAGCGCCGACCTGGCCGGGTCGGTCACGGGCAGGCCCAGCAGTAGAGACGCTGCCGCCGGGCCACGGCACGGCGGGCCAGGGCGGCGAGGTCGTTCAGGAACTCGGCGAGCTCGTCCACCTCGGGGGGTGAGGCGAACACGTCGGACACCGACCAGCCGACGGCGACGTCCCCGAGCAGTTCGGTGTCGAAGGTGGCGATCGAGTCACGGAGGGAGTCGGTGAGCGAGACGCTCACCACCTCGCCGTCGCCCGCCACGGCGATCGGACGGCAGTGGCGGCGGTCGGCCGTGAGGTCCTCCGTGTAGCGGCCGGTGAGCAGTGATTCGGCGGGTAGCAGGTAGACGGTCGGGTCGATGCCCTTGACCACGAGCTCGTCGTAGCCGGCTCCGTCGGGCCCTTCGTCGTCGCGCACGATCGCGGCGGCGGCGTGTTCGTCATCGGCGGCGGCGTAGTAGCCGTAGAGAACTGCCATGAGGCCGATGATGGCACCCGGCACTGACATCGACGCCGGTACCCGGGCTCCGGTGGCCGCGACCCGGGAGGTGTCCCTCCGCCGCGAGGGACCGCCGCCCGTCGCGATGCGGTTCGTACCCTGGCGGCGTCCCGCCCGGTGGGATCCGGGCGGGCGACGAGGAGGCCCGTCGCCCCCGGTGGGCCAGGTCTTTCCGCAGGTTTCCAGAACGCCCGCGGTCAGGCGTGCGCCTCCGCGCACTGCGGGTGGCCCCAGCTGGCGCCGACCTTGGTGATCTTGTCGCCCTTGGTGTACGGGCGGCTGCACGGGCACGTCCCGGGGAAGCGCGCGGACAGGGTCCGCGAGCCGCCCGAGGTCCTGCGCTTCGCCGTCGAGCCCGAGGCGGACGTCGAGGCGGTGGAGGAGACCGTCGGTCGGCCGCCGCGCGGAGCCGGGCCCGTGACCGGGTCCGGGACGGGGAGGTCGGCCGCCGTCCCGCCGGCGTCCTGCTGGGTGCGGGCGGCGTCACTCGCGGCCTTGTCGGCGATGGCGTTCAGCGGATCGCCGTCCACCCGGTGGGCCGCGACGTACACGAAGGTGACGTCGCGCCCCTCCAGGAGCGCGTCGATGCTCTGGATCAGCTCGCGGTTGGCCACCGGCTTGCCGGCGGCGGTCTTCCAGCCGTTGCGCTTCCAGCCCACCAGCCACTTGGTCACCGCGTCGCGGGTGTACGTGCTGTCCAGGCGGACCTCCAGCGGCACGGCGGGGTCGGTCGCGCCCAGCAGCTCGCGCAGCGCCGTCAACTCGCCCACGTTGTTGGTGTTGTGCCCGAGCGCCCCGGCCTGCCAGCGCTGCGGGACCCCGGCGCCGTCCGCGACGACGTAGGCCCATCCCGCCGGACCCGGGTTGCCCTTGGCTGCTCCGTCACACGCTGCGATGACTCGTTCGACCATGCGTCGATCATGCCAGGTCGCAGGCGCCCGGCGGGAATCGTCGGACCGGTCCAGGGGGCGCGGACCGACGCCGCGGTCCGCGCCCGCCGACGGACGACGAGGTCGCCCGTCCCCTTGGACGGGCCCGAGGGTCAGGAGAGGGTGCGCAGCGCGGACGCCTCGTACGGCCGCAGGTCCTCGAACCGGCCGCTGAGGACCTTCTCGGCCCACTGCGGGTCCTGGAGCAGGGCGCGGCCGATGGCGACCATGTCGAACTCGTCGCGCTCCAGGCGGTCGAGGAGGTCCTCGATACCCCGGACCGGCGCGCCCTCGCCCATGAAGCCGCGGATGAAGTCGCCGTCGAGGCCGACCGAGCCGACGGTGATGGTCGGTCGGCCGGTGATCTTCTTGGTCCAGCCCGCCAGGTTGAGGTCCGACCCGTCGAACTCCGGGAGCCAGTAGCGGCGGGTCGAGGCGTGGAAGGCGTCGACGCCGGCCGCGGCGAGCGGGGCCAGGAGGGCCTCCAGCTCCTGCGGGGTCTCGGCGAGCCTCGCGCGGTAGGCCTCCTGCTTCCACTGCGAGTAGCGGAAGATCACCGGGAAGTCGGACGGGACGCTCGCGCGGACCGCGGCCACGATCTCGGCGGCGAACCTGGTGCGGGCGACCGGGTCGCCGCCGTAGGCGTCGGTGCGGCGGTTGGTCCCCTCCCACAGGAACTGGTCGAGGAGGTAGCCGTGCGCGCCGTGCAGTTCGACGCCGTCGAAGCCGATGCGCGCGGCCGCGGCGGCGGCCTCGGCGAACGCGCCGATGACGTCGTCCAGGTCCTCGCGGGTCATCGCCCGGCCGCTGCCCTCCGTGCCGTCGAGGCGCAGACCGGACGGGCCGACGGCGGGGGCGTCGGCGAAGGGCGGCTGACCCTGCTGGCGGACCATGCCGATGTGCCAGAGCTGCGGGACGATCCGGCCGCCCGCCGCGTGGACGGCCTCGGCGACCTGCGCCCACCCCGCGAGCTGCTCCTCACCGTGGAAGCGTGGCACGCGGTCGCTCTGGCCGGCCGACGCGTGGCCGACGTAGGTGCCCTCGGTGACGATGAGCCCCACGCCCGCGGCCGCGCGGCGGGCGTAGTACGACCGCACGTCCTCGCCGGGCACGCCGCCGGGGGAGAACTCCCGCGTCATGGGGGCCATCACGATGCGGTTGGGGACGGTCAGGCCGTTCAGCGTGACGGGCCGGGAGAGGACCTCGGCCGCGCGGGAGGCGGGGGACGCAGTGGTGGTCATGGGTGTGTTCCCTCGGGGGACGGGGCGGCATGCGCACGCACATGCAGAGGCTGAAAGTTTGATGACATCAACTGTTTCGGACCTCACTCTATTTCGCCCGCCCGCCCGCCCGTGCTGTGACCTGGGACACATTCCCGGCCCCGCGCCCGGGGCGGATCCGGGGCGGCCGTCGGTGCCGGGTGGCAGGATGCCGGGCATGACGCTGCCAAGCCCCAAGGGCGACCTCCTCCGCTACCTCCAGGAGGCCCGTGACGCGGTGCTGTGGAAGCTGGAGGGGCTCGGCGAGTACGACGCCCGCCGCCCGCTCACCCCGACCGGTACCAACCTGCTGGGCCTGGTCAAGCACCTTGCCGGGGTGGAGCTCGGGTACTTCGGCGACACCTTCGGGCGGCCTTTCTTCCACGGCGACCCGCCGCCGTGGTGGTACACCCGGACCGACGATCCCACCGCGGACATGTGGGCGACCGCGGAGGAGTCGCGCGAGGAGATCACCCGGCTGTACCGGGCGGCGTGGCGCCACTCCGACCGGACGGTCGAGGAGCTGGACCTGGACGCCACCGGCCGGGTCCCGTGGTGGCCGGTGGAGCGTCAGGAGGTGACGCTCCACCACGTCCTGGTGCGGATCACCGCCGAGACCCAGCGGCACGCCGGCCACGCCGACATCCTGCGCGAGCTCCTCGACGGCTCCACCGGACGCTCCGCCACCGACGTCCTCCCGGGCGGTGCGGACCCGGACCACTGGGACGAGCACCGCGCCCGCCTCGAACGGGCCGCCCGCGAGGCCGCCGCGGACGACGGGCCCGGCCCGGCCTGACGCCCCGCCCGCGCGGCGCCTTCTCGTACGGATCGGGTGGGGCCCTCGGCCGTCGGCCGACGTCGGGCAGGGGTGCGGCGGCGATCCGTGGTTCACCGGCCGGTGGGCCGGGCGGCGTCGTCCAGCGTCCAGCGGAAGGAGAGGCTGTTGTAGTAGTTCCCGCTCTGGGTGAGGGTCTCTCCCGGCCCCCCGGGGTCGGGCCAGTGCGTGACGCCCAGCCAGCGCCCGCTGCCCTGGTTGACCACCGGGTGGGGGCGGCCGTCGGTGACGGCCCGCCAGGACTGGTCCGGCGAGGCCGCGGCGCAGTCCTCCTGGAGCACCGGCGCCTGGTCCGAGGACCGGCCGCCGTTGCCGAGGCAGAGCCCGGTGGCGGCGTTCCTGATCCGGGCGCCGTCGCGGTCGGGCAGCAGCTGCCAGAGCTGCTCGGGCCGGTCCTGGCAGAGCTGGAGGGTGACGGCGCGGCCCGGCCCGGCCTGCGCGCAGAGCGAGGTACGGGCGTTGACGAGCCGGTGCCCGCCGGTGGACGCGACCCTGGTCGGCCGGGCCGACGGGCAGTGCCTGACGGCGGGCGGCGACGGAACCTCGGTGGTGCAGCGGCCCTGCGGGCCCGGCGACTCCCAGCTCTGGCGGCGCGCCATCGGCCCGGACGGCTATCTGACGATCCGTCACCTCGCGAGCGGGAAGTGCCTGTCCATGCCCGCCGAGGGCGCCCCAGCGCTCGCCGAGTGCAAGCCGGGCGACGCCCACCAGGAGTGGTGGATGCCCTCGGCACGGGCCGCCGACCGGGTGTACGGCAACCTGCGCAGCCGGGCCACCAAGGAGGTGGTGAGGCTGCGCGGGGACGGCAAGCAGGAGAACGCCCCGGCCCAGCGGGCCGCCGCGGGCAACACCCCGGCGGCGCAGTTCCGGGTGGTTCCCGCCACCGTCGCTCCGGCTGCGAGCCCCGGTGCGGCCGGTAGCCCCGCGCCCAACACCCCGGCGCCCGAGAGCTCCGCGCTGCCCGAGGACCTCGGTGCTCCCGAGGTGACCCCCGAGGAGGAGAGCGACACCGAGCCCGACGCCACCCCGGCGCCGGGTGAGGACGCCGGCGAGTAACCGCCACCTCCCGCACCGCCGTCCCGGCGGGCGGACCGGCCCCCCACCCGGCCCGCCCGCCGCGGACCACCCCGGCGATGCCGGGCCCCGCCCGTTCCCTCGGCGCGGCGGACACGGGCCGGCGACGGACCCCGCCGGGCCCGCCGCCGGTGATCACGGGTCAGGACACCGTGAACAGCTGCCGCGCGGAGCCGTCGAACGGCCGCTGCTCGAACTGACCGCCCTGGGCCGCCGCGGCCGTCAGGTAGAGGCCGCTGTAGCGGTTGGCGAAGCGGATCCTCCCGTTGCCGGCGTCCTCGGCCAGCCACTCGTCGTTGGTCTTCTCCCCGGCCGCGTACGCGCACTGGACGACCTTGGCGCCGGCGTCGCGCGAGGCGCCCAGCACGACCACGTCCTCGCCGCTGCCCCGGTTGACGATACGCACGTACCCGTCGCCGAGGGGCTTGAGCTCGAAGCTGCGGGCGTCGCTGCCGTCGCCCGGGGCCCGGACCACCGGGACGTTGCAGCCGGTGACACCACCCTCGACGGCGAGCGCGTCGGTGCCGCCCGTCACCGTGACGGTGCGGTGGCCGGTCGGCAGCGTGGCCACCCGGGTGAGCCTGACGACGTGTCCGCCGCGGGCGACGGCCGGCACGCTCAGGGTGTCGCCGGCCCGGATCACGCGGCTGGTGCGGACCAGGCCGTCGGTGCCGTCGGTGGTGATCTCGGCGTGCCAGGTGCCGCCGCCGAGGAACGTGGTCGGGTACTCGACGGTCCCGGCGCCGCCACCGGTGATCGCGCCGACGAACCAGCGGTCACCGTTGCGCCGTGCGATCACCGAGCCGGCGACCGGGTCGCCCTGGACGAACCGGGTCTCGTCCCACACGGTCGGCAGCTGCCGCATCCACCGCTGCGCCTCGGGCCGGGCCCGGTAGTCGGAGACCTTGCCGCCGGGGAGCATCAGGGCGCTCTCGTAGAGGACGCCGAGGGCGAGCTCTGCCGCGTCGCTGTCGGGGTTGGCGCGCTGGAAGCTCATCGGCGAGTAGTCGGCCGCGCCGAGCGCGCCCCGGGTGAAGGGGACGGCGGTGACGTGGCCGATGGTGCGGCCGGTGCTGTACTCCTCGCCGCGGACGGCCTCCGTGGTCAGCACGTGCGGCCAGGTGCGGTTCACGCCGACGGGCAGCCGGGCGCCGTGCAGGTCGACCATCAGTCTGTGCTCGGCGGCGTCCGCGAGGGCGGCGTCGTACCACTGGTGGCGCACCCGGGACTCGGAGCCCATGAAGTCCATCTTGACCCCGACGACGCCCCACCGGTTGAGCCTGGTGAACTCGGCGTCGCGCTCGGCCGCCGTGTCGAGGTCCTGCCAGTGGTACCAGAGCATGATCCCCACGCCGCGGGCCTGCGCGTACGAGACCAGCTGGGGCATCCAGGTGACGCCCTTCCAGCCGTCGTCGACCAGCAGGTAGGGCCAGCCCTGCGAGGAGGCGTAGTCGGCCCAGGCCTTGAGCCTGGTCAGGTCCGACTGGGTGGCCTTCCCGCCGTCGAACCAGGGCCAGGCGGCGATGCCGGGCCGGATCCACGAGGTGTCGGCCACCTTGGACGCCGGCGCCACGTCGTCCTCCAGCGTCGACTCCACGACGGTCGCGGTGGTGCCGATGGCGGCGACCCGCCAGGGCGTGGTGAAAGCGGTGGTCCGGACGACCTGCGCGTCCGCGAGCTTCACCGTGAAGCGGCCGGTGCCCTGGGCGTGGGTGAAGCGCCCGCCGGAGTAGCCGCCGTCGACGCCGGACTCGGAGAGCAGGACCCGGGCGCCGTCGGGGAGTTGGCCGAACAGGCTCATGTCGTACTCGCCGGTGGCCACCGCGGACACCGCCGAGGTGCTGTACAGCTGCTCGTGGGCGGTGGAGAAGGTCTCGCGGCTCAGCCGGGCGTCGGTCGGGAGCTCGAAGGAGGTGGTCTCGCGCAACACCGTTGCCCCGCCCGGGAGTTCGTAGCGCAGCGCCATGCCGTCCGGGGAGGTCCGCACGTGCACGGTGATCCGCTCGGTGCCCTTGGCGAAGACCAGCCGGGTCTCGGTCGCGGTGCGGGTGCGGGTGCGGGAGTTGCCGGTCGTGGTGGTGTAGGTCTCGTTGACGGTCCTGTCGGACCGGCTGACGAAGTCCAGGCCGGTGCTGAAGTCGGTGGTGCCCGTGACCAGCCCGACAGGTGCCTGGCTCAGGACCTGCCGGCAGTCCCAGGTGGCGCCGAGGGTGGGCGTACCGGCGACGTCCAGCGCGACCGTGGCGCGCACGCCGTCGCAGCCCGTCGGGGTGGCGCCGGGCTGGACCGAGGTCCAACTGCCCGGCGTCGCGGCCGAGGCCGGGGAGGCGGTGGCCGTACCGAGGGTGGCCGTCAGGGCGAGCAGGGTGGCTGCGACCGTGAGGTCGCGTCGGGCGGTGCGGTTCATGGGGGTCCCTTTCGTCTGGTTCCCGGCAGGCGAAGGCGGCGCGGTGGCCCGGGGTGGCGGGCAGGGGTGGGCACCGGGGCGGCCGGCTGCGGGGGGCGGTGCGGGATCCGGAGGGCGGCCGCGCCGTGGGCGGGGCGGGGGCGGGCGCTCCGGGCGGTCCGCCGGGCGTCGGCGGACTGAGGGGCCGACAGATCTGAGGCCCGGATCGGACAGGATGGAACGTAAAGCAACAGTCAAGTGGGCGTCAATCCCCTAGGGCCGATCAGGTTTCAACATGCCGGGGTGTGCGGCAGGGGTGATCGGCGGAGTGGCCGACGGGAAATGGCGCGTCACACCTCTGGCGGTCTCTTCGTATATCGCATACCTTGAGCCCTTGCGAGGACGCCCCCGACCCCGGGCCGCTGGGCGGCCGCCCGGAGCCGGAGCGGGTCGCCGCGTCGTCTCCGTGCCGCGCCGGTCACCGGCGCAGGCCCCCACGGCGGGACGGCGACCGTCCCCGAGTCCTCCGCGTCATCCCCCACCCATCGAGGAGAGCCACCCATGCAAGGACCCGAACCGAGCCGCGTCAGCCGCAGAACCCTGCTGCGCGGTGCGGCCGTCGGCGGAGCCGCCATGGCCGCCGCGCCGCTGCTCGACCTCCCCGCCGCGCGCGCCTCGGGCCTCGACTCCGGCGACTACACGATCCGCTACGACAACGGCGCCCGTCAGACGATCAAGGGCCTGGGCTTCGAGATCCAGTCCGACTCCATCGGCTCGGGCAACAACGGCATGCCCGACCTGGTCAGCGGAGTCCCGTACGACCTGACGCCCGCGGAGCGGACCCGCTTCTACCAGCAGCTGCTGAGGATCCGCTCCGACCGGGGCTTCCGCTACTGCCGCCTCGCCCTCGGCCTCTACCACCGGGGGGTGACCGCCGACGGCAAGCGGTTCGTGGACCGCTACGAGAACCAGACCGCGCTGCTCGGCGAGATGATCCGCGAGGCCGGGATCGAGGGGGTCGCGGCCGAGTACTGGTCCCCGGCTCCCGCATGGAAGATCAACAACAACCTGGTGGGCACGAACGCGGACAAGACGGCCAAGTACGGGCTCGCCTCCTTCGCCCCGGCGGACCTCGACGCGATGGGCGAGGCGATGGTCGCCGACCTCGACCACCTCGCCGCCCGCGGGATCCCGATCAGCATGTGGGGCCTGCAGAACGAACCCGACGCGTACACGGCCTACTCCTCCTGCTTCTACGACGCCCCCCAGTACCTCGCGGCGTTCAAGGCGGTCGCGCCGAAGATCCGCGCCAAGTACCCGAACGTGATGATCCACGCCGACAGCCGCGGCGGCTGGAGCGGCGAGCGCGGCAAGGCGCTCATCGCCGACCAGCAGGCGCTGCGCTACGTCGACGCGTGGACCTACCACCGGGTCGGCACCTACGCCGACGAGCAGGCCACCGGCGACTACACCTCGGGCGCGCTCGGCCGGCCGGTCTTCAACAACGAGTTCGAGTACCTGCACCCGACCAGTTCGTTCAACCGGACGATCAACACCGCCCACTCGATCATGAACTGGATGACCTTCCAGAACTCGCCCACGTGGTTCTGGCTCCACGCTCTCAAGCCCACCACCAACTCCGAGTCCAAGGGCTACTCGCTCGGCTTCTGGCGCCCCCCGCACGACACCGACTTCAGCCGGTACGGCCACATCAAGGCCGGCCACTGGGACTTCAACCCGGAGAACTGGAACGCCGTCTCGGGCTTCGTCCGCTACATGCCGTGGGACTCCGTGCGTCACCACGTCGAGGAACCCGTCCACACCGACGGCAGCCCGTACAAGGACCACCGGATCATGGCCTGGAAGACCCCTACGGGCAAGCAGGTCTTCGTGATCACCAATCGGTCGTCCAACACCCCGTTCACGTACACCGTGGACACCCGGACCGCCGCGTCCTTCCAGGGCCACCGGTTCGGGCCGACCACTGACAACCAGACGCTGAACACCCGGACGGGCCCGGTGCTCACGCTGACCGTCCCGCCGCTGTCCGTCGAGTTCTGGGTCCGTACCTCCTGACCCCCGCCGGACGCCCCGGGTGCGTGCCTGTACCCGGGGCGTCCGCGCGATCAGGTGATGTCGTCGACGGGTTGGGCCGGGGCCGGGGGCGTGGGGGGCGTTCCGACCGGCTCCACGGCGGCGATCGGCTGCACCGTGAGGTCCACCTCGGAGGCGTCCTCGTCGCTCAGCCCGAGGTCGGGGTTGCGGCGGGCCCTGCGCCTGTCGTTGACGATCGCGATGCCCGCCGCGAGGAAGTACAGCGCCCAGAGCGGGGCGGCCAGCGCGAGCATGCTCAGCGGGTCGGCGCTGGGCGTGGCGAAGGCGGCGAAGACCGTGATGCCCATGACCATGGCACGCCACCAGCCGAGCAGGCGCCTGCCGGAGACGATGCCGACCATGTTCAGCATCACCAGCAGCAGCGGGAACTCGAAGGCGAACCCGAAGACCAGCACCAGGCGGGTGGCGATGTCGAAGTAGTCCTCGGGCGGCAGGATCGGGGTGGTGCCGTCGGGCGTGAACGAGATCAGCACCTGCACGGTCATCGGCAGCAGCAGCATCGCCAGGCCGACCCCTGCGAGGAACAGCGGCGCGCCGGCGAGCATGAAGATGACGGTGTACTTGCGTTCGTGCCTGTGCAGGCCGGGCGCGATGAAGGCCCACAGCTGGTAGAGCCAGACCGGGACGGTCGCGACCACGCCGGCCGTCAGGGCGACCTTGAGCATCCAGGTGAAGCCCGCGGTCAGACCGATGTTGGAGACCTGTGCGCAGCGGCCCTCGGTGGAGACGATGGTCGCCGGGGTGCACTGCGGCAGGGGCTTCAGCAGGAACGCCTCGATCTGCCTGTGGTAGATCAGCGCGACGATCGTGAACACCACGATCGCCAGGACCGACTTGACCACGCGGTTACGCAGTTCCCGCAGATGGTCGGCGAGGGCCATCCGCCCCGCAGGATCGGTGGGCGCCTTCGTGCTCCTCGGCGCCTTGGAGAGCAGGCTCATCCCCGGTCCTCATTTCGTGCGTGGGGCTCGCCGGGTGGGGTGTGGACGGGTGGGGCCCTCGGCGTGCCGGCCGGCACCGCGTGCGACGCGGTGCCGGCCGGGTTCGGGCGTCGGCGAGGTCCCACCCGCTGGTCGGCGCCCGGTCTCAGGGGGTGCGGATCCAGAACTCGACGGACAGCGGCGGGACGGTGATCTCCAGCGTGGGGCCGGTCTTGGCGCCGAGGTTCTGGTTGTTGGTGGCGGGGCCGTAGCGGTTGCCCTGGAAGGCGGCGGCGGTCTGGGTGTCCACGGTGTAGGTGAACGCCTCGGTGGCGGAGCGGTTGGTGATGGCGAAGACGGGCTTTCCGGTGGGGGTCTTCCAGGCCATGATGCGGTGCTCGGCGTAGTACGAGCCGTCGGTGTGGCGGGGCTCGTCGACGCCGTAGCGCACCGAGTCCCAGGGCATGTACTTCACGAAGCCCGAGACGGCGTTCCAGTTGCGGGGGTTGAAGTCCCAGTGGCCGACCTGGATCTGCGGGTGGTGGCTGAAGTCGGTGTCGCTCGGGGGCCGCCAGAAGCCGAGGCCGTACTTCTCGGACTCGGAGTTGCTGGTGGGCTTGAGGGCGTGCAGCCACCACCAGGTGGGGGAGTTCTGGAAGGTCATCCAGTTCATGATCGACTGGGCGGTGTTGATGCAGCGCCAGTCGGACATGGCACCGGTGAGGTACTCGAACTCGTTGTTGAAGACGGGCTTGCCACCGGCGCCGGAGGTGAAGCTCTCGGTGATCTGCTGGGTGCTGTCCTCACCGATCCGGTGGAAGCTCCACCCGTCGATCAGGGCCATCGCCTCGGGGGAGCCGCTGAGGGCCTGGCCGATGCTTTCCTTCCAGCCGTACTGGCTCTCCGCGTGGATCTTCACGCCCGGGTAGGCCGCCTTGATCTTGGGGGCGACGGCCTTGAAGGCGGCCAGGTACTGGGCGGGCTCGTACTTGCAGGACGAGTAGTCGGTTTCGAACCGGGGCTCGTTCTGCAGGCCCCAGTAGGAGATCTTCAGGCCCCGGTCGGACAGGTACTTCAGGTCGTCGACCAGGGCGTCGCCGAAGGCGGCGAGGTCGATGTTCGCGGCGAGGCTGCCCTTGATGAGGTTGTTGTTGGTCTTCCAGCCGGGGGCGGGGGACCAGTACTCGACGGCCAGGCCCTCGACGTTGGCCTGGGTCATCATCTCGGCGAGCAGGGCGGTCTGCCCGTTGTAGCGGTCGATGAACCGCTTGCCGTCGGCGGTCAGGCCCCGGTGGTAGAGGCCCATGGCGAGTCGGCAGTAGCGGAAGCCCCGGTCGCTGCGGCCCGCCTTCAGCATCTGCTGGTAGAAGCGGGTGCGCTCGCTCGCGGTCAGGTCGTAGGGCACGCCGTTGACCTCTGTCGGCATGCCGTTGTTGCCCGAGCCGATGGAGTCGGACTGGATTTCGAAGCCGAGGCCGGCGATGGTCTGCTTGGCGGCCTGGTCGAAGCGGATCGTGTAGCTGCCCGTGGTGATGCCGGCGGCCTGGGCGCTGGCCAGGCTCACGATCTGGGGCAGGGACGCGGCGGCGCCGGCCGCGAGCATGCCGCGCAGCACGGATCTGCGGCCGACGGGCTGGGAGAAACCGGTCATGGGAGCCTCCATGGGTGGGGGAGGGTGTGAGGGTGTGGGCCGCCGTGGCGGGGACGCTCGGCGGGCGGCCCGGCTGCGACGGTGGCGATGACCGTATTCGATATACGAAAATTCCACCAGTGTTCTCGCGAGGATCTTCGGTGTGGCGTGTGGCGTGGGGGTTGGGGCTCGAAGGTGCCTGATGTCGGGCGCGGGTATTCGATATACTAAAGGGCGACGTCCGGGTCGGCCTGTCGAGGTGCCGCGCCCGTCGGCACCGCCCGGTGCTGCCCGTCGCTACCCGGCGGCTTTGGCCGCCAGGTGCGCGCGCAGCCAGTCCTCGGTGGTGGTGACGTGCATCAGGGCCGCGGCCTGGGCGAGCGGGGCCTCCCGGGCGGCGAGTGCCCGGTAGATGGCCTCGTGCTCGGCGATCGCCTGGTCGGCGGCGTCGCCGTCGACGAGCCCGCGCCAGATGCGGGCGCCCAGGGTGCGGTTGGAGATGCCCTCCAGCAGGGAGGTCAGGGTCTCGTTGCCGGTCGCGGCGATGACGGCGCCGTGGAAGGCGGCGTCGTGCAGGTTGAGACGCTCGGGGTCGTCCCGCGCGTCGCGCATGGCGTCGAGGTGGCGGGCGAGCTCGGCGAGGTCCGCGTCGCCGATCCTGGTCGCCGCGAGACCGGTGGCCGCCGGCTCGAACAGCCGGCGTACCTCGGTGAGCTCCAACAGGGTGTCACCGCTGAGGAGTTCGACCGCGGCGGCCAGGTTCTCCAGCAGGAGGCCGGGTGCCAGGCTGGTCACGTACGTGCCGTCGCCGCGGCGGATTTCGAGGACCCGTGACACCACGAGCGCCTTGACGGCCTCGCGGAGGAGGTTGCGCGAGATGCCGATCTCGGCCGCGAGCTGCGGCTCGGGGGGCAGCTTGGCGCCGGGCGGCAGTTCGCCGGACCGGATCAGTTCGCGGATCCGGGCGATGGCCATGTCGGTCAGTGGCATCCGGTGGGTCCTCGGCGGTCGGTGGGCGGGACTCCGGGTGGGGGGCGGGCCGGCTCCCCCCGGGTGGGTGCGGCCCAGCATAGGCAGACATCCCATCACATGGATACCTCTGCATCCGGACCAGTGTCCGACGATTCATCAACTCCGGCTCTTATCTGCCACTTCGTGATTTTCTTGCCCCGGGGTCTGGACAGGGCGGGTCTGCTTCCCCAACAGTTCATCCCATGTCTCGGCTGAGTGATGACGCCGATCGACAGCCGTTCCCGCATGCCTCCCGCATGCCCTTCTCCATCTCTCACCGCCTTCACGGCCTTCACCGCCTTCCGCCTGCCACCGCACCCGCCTGGAAGGGCTCTGCAGATGAACCGCATCATCGGGGTCGAAGCACTGGACGTGCGCTTCCCCACCTCCCGCGAACTCGACGGCTCCGACGCGCTCAACCCCGAACCGGACTACTCCGCCGCGTACGTGACCCTCCGCACCAGCACCGGTGAGGAGGGCCACGGCCTGGCGTTCACCGTGGGCCGCGGCAACGACGTCCAGGTCGCCGCCGTCCGGGCGCTCGCCCCGCTGGTGACCGGACTGCCGGTCGACGCCACCCTCGCCGACCTCGGCGCCTTCTCCCGACGCCTCACCGGCGACGGCCAACTGCGCTGGCTCGGGCCCGAGAAGGGCGCGATCCACATGGCCGCCGCCGCCGTCGTCAACGCCATGTGGGACCTCTACGGGCGGCGCGCCGGCAAGCCCGTCTGGCAGCTGCTCTCCGAGATGAGCCCCGAGGAGCTCGTCGGCCTGGTCGACTTCCGCTACCTGCGCGACGCGCTCACCCCGCAGGAGGCCCTGGAGATCCTGCGCCGCGCCGAACCCGGACGCGCGGAGCGCCGGCGCCACCTGCTGGAGCACGGCTACCCCGCCTACACCACCACGCCGGGCTGGCTCGGCTACGACGACGACAAGCTCGTCCGGCTCTGCGAGGAGGCGGTCGCGGCCGGCTTCACGCAGATCAAGCTCA
Source organism: Kitasatospora sp. NPDC004240 (assembly GCF_053603215.1). Lineage (NCBI taxonomy): Bacteria > Bacillati > Actinomycetota > Actinomycetes > Kitasatosporales > Streptomycetaceae > Kitasatospora > Kitasatospora sp. NPDC004240. The sequence goes on from NZ_JBSGFD010000108.1 coordinate 15,838, forward strand.
AGGTCGGGCTCGACCCGGAACAGGACCTGCGCCGCCTGCGGCTGGCCCGCCGCGCCGTCGGGCCACACGTACGGATCGCGATCGACGCCAACCAGGCCTGGGGGGTGGCGCAGGCCATCGACCGGATGGAGCCGCTCAAGGAACTCGACCCGTACTGGATCGAGGAGCCGACCTCGCCGGACGACATCCTCGGCCACGCCCGGATCCGGGCCGCCGTCGCGCCCGTCAAGGTCGCCACCGGCGAGCACTGCCACAACCAGGTCATGTTCAAGCAGCTCCTCCAGGCCGGCGCGATCGACGTCCTCCAGCTCGACGCCAGCCGCGTCGCCGGGGTCACCGAGAACGTCGCCATCCTCCTGCTCGCCGCCAAGTTCGGCGTCCCGGTCTGCCCGCACGCCGGCGGCGTCGGTCTGTGCGAGATGGTTCAGCACCTGGCGATGTTCGACTACGTCGCCGTCAGCGGCAGCACCGAGGACCGGGTGATCGAGTACGTCGACCACCTCCACGAGCACTTCACCGTCCCGGTCCGCATCGAGCGGGGCCACTACGTCGCCCCCACGGTGCCCGGGCTCGGCGCCCAGCTGCACCCGGCCTCGGCGGCCGACCACCTGTACCCCGACGGCCCGGCCTGGTCCCGGCGGCCGGTCATCGCCTGACCCGGGCCGGAGCCCGTACCGACCCCGCCCGCCCGCACCCCCGGAGTCAGGACACCCGATGCGCTACCGCCGACTGGGCACCACCGACCTGATCGTCTCCGAACTCTCCTTCGGCGCCTCACCCCTGGGCGCGGTCTTCGGCCCCATCGCCGAACAGGACGGCATCGACGCCGTCCGCACCGCACTCGACCTGGGCGTCAACCTCTTCGACGTCGCCCCCTACTACGGCGACACCGCCGCCGAGTCCCTGCTCGGCCGGGCCCTGCGCGGCGTCGGCCGCGACAGCTACCTGCTGGCCACCAAGGTCGGCCGCTACGGCCGCGCCGACTTCGACTTCAGCGCCCCGCGGGTCCGGAGCAGCGTCACCGAGAGCCTGGCCCGCCTGGGCGCCGACCACCTCGACCTGATCCAGTGCCACGACATCGAGTTCGGCTCACCGGACCGGATCATCGAGGAGACCCTGCCCGCGCTGCGCCGGCTCCAGGACGAGGGGCTGGTCCGGTACGTCGGCATCACCGGGTACCCGCTGTCCGTCCTCGGCCACGTCGCCGGACACGCCCCGGTGGACACCGTGCTGTCCTACGGCCAGTACACGCTGCACGACCGGCGCCTGGGCGTCTGGGCGGCCCACTTCGAGGCCTGCGGTACGGGGATCGTCAACGCCTCCCCGCTGGCGATGGGCGCGCTCACCCGCCGCGGCGCCCCGGACTGGCACCCCGGCTCGGCCGAGCTGCGGGCCCGCTGCGCCGAGGCCGCCGACCTGTGCGAGGCCGCGGGCGGCGACCTCGCCAAACTCGCCCTGCAGTACTCCGTCCGGGCACCCGGCGCGGCCACCACCCTGGTCGGCACCGGTCACCCCGACACGGTCCGCCGCAACGTCGGCTGGCTCGCCGAGCCGATCGACGAGGAACTCCTCGCCCGGGTCGAGGCCTGTCTCGAACCGGTCCGCGACCAGGGCTGGGGCGCCGGTGCCGGACCCGACCGGCCCCGGCGGGAGCAGCCGTGATCATCGACGCGCACGTCCACCTGTGGGACCCGGGCCGCTTCGACTACCCGTGGCTCACCGAACCCGCGCTGCGGCGCGCCTTCGCGCCCGACGACCTCGCGTCCGCCGCCGGCGAACCGGTCGCCGCCGTGGTGGTGGAGGCCGGCCGACGGCCCGATCAGGCGGGGGCCGAGCTCGGCTGGGTGCGCGAACAGGCCGTCCAACGGCCGGAGTTGCTCGGCATGGTCGCGCACCTCTCCCTGGAACGGGACGAGAACCTGCCCGCCGACGTCCGCCGGCTCGCGGCCGACCCCTTCGTCGCCGGAGTCCGCCGCCTGCTCCAGGACGAACCCCCCGGCTTCACCACCCGTCCCGGCCTGCGCCGGGGTGTGGCCCTGCTCGGCGACGCGGGCCTGCCGTTCGACGCCTGCGTACGCGAACACCAGCTCGGCGAACTCGATGAGCTCGCGGCCGCCTGCCCACGGACCGCCATCGTCCTGGACCACCTCGGCAAGCCACGACCGGGCGTCCCCGACGACGGGAGCTGGCGGCGGGCGCTGCGCCGACTGGCCGCCCGGCCCAACGTCGTCTGCAAACTCTCCGGCCTCGCCACCGAGGCGCCCCACGGCCGGGCCACCCCCGGCCTGCTGCGCCCCTACCTGCGGACGGCCCTCGACCTCTTCGGTCCCGACCGCTGCCTGTACGGCAGCGACTGGCCGGTGATGACGCTCGCCACCCGCTACCGCGACTGGCTGGACCTCGTCCGTGCGGAGCTCTCCGCGCTCCCGGCCGCCGACAGGGCGGCCGTCCTCGGCGGCAACGCCCGGCGCGTCTACCGCCTGCCGGGCGATCACCCATCGACCACCCCCTGACCCACGGGAGTACCCCATGCACCAGGCGACCTACACCGGCGACCGGACCGTCACGGTCCGCCGCGCCGCACCCGTACCGCCCGGACCCGGGCAGGTCCGCATCGACGTCGCCTTCACCGGCATCTGCGGGACGGACCTGCACATCCTGCACGGCGCGATGGACGCCAGGGTCACCCGGCCCGCCGTCCTCGGCCACGAGATGTCCGGCCGGATCGCCGAGACCGGCGCCGGCGTCACCGGCTGGCGGGCCGGTGACCCGGTCACCGTGATGCCCACCGTCGCGTGCGGCGGCTGCCCCGCCTGCGAGGCGGGGCACGATCACCTCTGCCACCGCCTCGACTTCCTCGGCATCGACTCCGCCGGGGCCATGCAGAACAGCTGGACCGTGCCGGCGGAGCTCCTGGTCCGGCTCCCGGACGGGCTGCCGCTGGACCACGCCGCACTGGTCGAGCCCACCGCCGTCGCCGTCCACGACGTGGGCCGGGCCGGGCTCGCGCCCGGCGACTTCGCCGTGGTGGTCGGCGGCGGCCCGGTCGGCATCCTGATCGCTCTGGTGGCCCGCCGGGCCGGCGCCCAGGTCCTGCTGGTCGAGCCCGACGCGCACCGGCGCTCCGTCGCCGAGGGGCTCGGCCTCGCCTGCGCCGATCCGTCCGCCGTCGACGTGCCCGCCGAGGTCGCCGCCCGGACCGGTGGCGCGGGCGCCGCGGTGGCGTTCGAGGTCTCCGGTGCCACCGCCGGCCTGGCGGGCGCCGTCGGCTGCCTGCGCACCCGTGGCCGGCTGGTGCTGGTGGCGATCCACCCCGAGCCCCGCCCGCTGGACCTGCACCGCTTCTTCTGGCGCGAACTGACCCTGCTGGGCGCCCGGCTGTACCGGCGCGAGGACTTCGAGGAGGCGGCCCGGCTGATCGCCGCCGGGGACGTTCCCGCCGGCCGCCTCGTCTCCCGCACCGAACCGCTCGCCCGCGCGGGCGCCGCCTTCGCGGCCCTCGACGCCCGCTCCGGCGTGATGAAGGTCCTCGTCGACTGCCGGCCCGGCGAGGAGGGACTGCCCCGATGAGCACCGACACGCAACTCACTCATGCACACCGCGCCGCGTTCGACCTCACCGGCCGGCTCGCGGTGGTCACCGGCGCCCGCCGCGGCCTCGGACTGGCCATCGCCGAGGCACTGGCCGCCGCCGGCGCCGACGTCATCGCCGTCAGCGCCGGCATGGAGGCCTCCGGCAGCGAGGTCGCCCGCCGGGTCACCGCCCTCGGCCGGCAGTGCCGCACGCTGCGCGCGGACTTCGCCGACCGGGCCGCGGTCACCGCCCTCGGAGCCGAACTCGCCTCCCTGGAAAGGCCGGTGGACATCCTGGTCAACAACGCCGGCACGATCGCCCGGGCACCGGCGGCCGAGCACAGCGACGAGGACTGGGACCGCGTCCTCGCCGTCGACCTCAGCAGCCAGTTCGTCCTCACCCGCGCGGTCGGCCGGCGCATGCTGGAACGCGGCCACGGGAAGATCGTGTTCACCGCCTCGCTGCTCAGCTACCAGGGCGGCATCACGGTGCCCGGCTACGCCGCCGCCAAGTCCGGCATCGCCGGGCTCACCCGGGCCCTCGCCAACGAGTGGGCGCCGCACGGCGTCAACGTCAACGCGATCGTGCCCGGCTACGTCGCCACCGACAACACCCGGGCCCTGCGCGAGGACCCCGCCCGCAGCGCGGCGATCCTCGACCGCATCCCGGCCGGCCGCTGGGCCCGGCCGCAGGACATCGCCGGTGCGGCGGTCTTCCTCGCCGCGCCCGCCTCCGACTACGTCCACGGCACCCTGCTGCCGGTGGACGGCGGCTGGCTGGGCCGGTGACCGCCGCCGGGGCCCACCGGGCCGACGCCACGCCCGTACCCGCCCGTCCCGTACCGACCGATGCCGCACCCGCCGAACCGAGCGGAGACCCCGTGCCCAGCCCCCGACCAACACCCGCCGACCACCCCGTATCCGCCGACCGGCTCGTCACCGCCGTCGACTGGGCCGACCTCCTCGCCGGCTTCGACCCCGTCTGGCGGACCGTGCCCACCGGCTTCCACGACGGCCCCTTCCTGGGCAACGGCGGCCTCGCCGCCTCCGTGCGCCGCCCCGACGGCGACGGCCGGCTCCGCCTCGTCCTCGGCGACAGCCGGGTCCGCGACCACCAGGACGTCGGCGGCCCGCTCTGGGGCGGCACCCGCCTGCCGATCGGCCACCTCACCCTGCGGACCGCCGGCGAGGTCACCGGCGTGGACCTGCGCCTGTCCCTCCGGGACGCCGAACTCACCGGCACCGTCACCACGACCCACGGGACGGTGCACCTCACCGCCTTCGTCCACGCCGAGCGCGACCTGCTCGTCGTCCGCTGCCACCCGCAGGACGGCGACGAGCGGATCGCCTGGACCTTCACCCCCGCGCCGGCCACGCCTCCCCGCGAGGCGTTCTACCCCGAGCAGCGCCCGGCCGATCTTCAGGACAACCCTCCGCCCCTGCTCACCGCGGACCCCTCCGGCGGCAGCTGCGTCCAGGACCTCGCCTGCGGCGGCCGCACCGAGACCCGCTGGCGCACCACCACCGGGCCGGACGGCACCACCCTGCACTGCACGGTCGCCCACAGCGCCCACGACCGCACGGCGAGCCGCACCGCGGCCACCACCCTGGACGAGGCCGGACGGACGCACGCCGACCGGCTCACCGCCACCCACCGGGACTGGTGGCACGCCTACTACCCGCACAGCTTCCTCTCCGTCCCCGACCGCCGCCTCCAGGGCTTCTACTGGATCCAGCTCTACAAACTGGCCTGCGCCACCCGCGCCGACCGCCCCGTCCTGGCCACCCACGGCCCCTGGCTGGAGCACACCCCCTGGCCCGCCGCCTGGTGGAACCTCAACGTCCAGCTGGAGTACTGGCCGATCCACGCCGCCGACCACCCGGAACTCGACTCGCTGCGCACCGCGCTGGAGAACGGCACGCCCGGCCTGCTGGCCTCCACCCCCGAGCCCTACCGCGGCGACTCCCTGGCCATCGGCCGCTCCAGCCAGGACGACCTGCGCAGCGAGCCGGCCGGTGTCCCCGGGCGGTCCGAGCCCCTGCCCGAGGTCGGCAACCTCACCTGGGCGCTGCACAACGCCTGGCTCTCCTACCGGCACACCATGGACGAGCCCTTCCTGCACGACACCCTGCTCCCGCTGCTGCACCGGGCCGTCCGCTACTACCTGCACTTCCTCACCGAGGACGACGACGGCGTCCTGCACCTGCCCGCCACCTACTCCCCGGAGTACGGGACCACCGCCGACTGCAACTACGACCTCGCCCTGCTGCACTGGGGCTGCCGCACCCTGCTGGACGCGACCGCCCGGCTGGGCATCACCGACCCGCTGGCCGGCACCTGGCAGCACGTCCTCGACCACCTCACCGCCCCGCCCCAGGACCCCGACGAGGGCCTGTGGATCGGCCGGGACCTGCGGCTGACCGACTCCCACCGGCACTACTCGCACCTGCTCTGGTTCCACCCGCTGCACCAGCTCGACCTCACCCGCCCCGCCAACCGCGCCCTGCTGCGGCGCAGCCTGCAGCACTGGCTGGGCATGCCGGAAGAGCTCCGGGGCTACAGCTTCACCGGCGCCGCCACCATGTACGCCCTGCTCGGCGACGGCACGGAGGCGCTGCGCCGGCTCGACGAACTGCTCGACCACCACGTCCAGCCGAACACCATGTACGCCGAGACCGGACCGGTCGTCGAGACGCCGCTGTCCGCGGCGCAGAGCCTGCACGACATGCTGCTGCAGAGCTGGGGCGGCGTGCTGCGGATCCTCCCGGCCGTCCCGGACGGCTGGGCCGACGTCACCGTGCACGACCTGGTCGCCGAGGGGGCCTTCCGGATCAGCGCCTGCCGCCGCGGCGGCGCCACCCGCTGGATCCGCGTCCGCAGCGGCGCGGGTGAGCCCTGTCTGGTCGCCCCGGGCCGCCTCACCGGGCCGCCCGAGGTGCGCCCGCTGGACGGCCTGCCCGGACCGAAGGAGTGGCGCACCCGCCCCGACGGCCTGCTGGAGATCGCCCTGCCCGCCGGCGCCGAGTGCCTGATCACCGCTGTCGGCGACCGCCCCGACCTCACGGTCGGGCCCGTGGCCGCCCCGGGCGTCCACCGCTGGGGCCTGCCCGCGGACGAGGCCGCCCCCTGCTGACGAGCCCCGCGCACCCCCACCACCTCCACCTCAGACGGGACCCCGCCCATGACCACCCACCCGCGCACCGGACCCCTCCTCGCCGCGGCCGCACTCGCCGCCGGCCTGCTGAGCGGCTGCACCTCCTCCTCCGACGACGGCGCCTCCTTCACCTACTGGTCGATGTGGAACCAGAACGAGCCGCAGGCCAAGGTGATCCGGGCCGCCGCCGACCGCTTCACCCAGGACACCGGCATCAAGGTGACCGTCCAGTGGCAGGGCCGCCAGGTGATCCAGAAGATCACCCCGACCCTGAAGAACGGCGCCGCGGCCGACCTGATCGACAACTCCGTCAACGCGCTCGGCGCCCTCGTCACCGCCGAGCAGAGCGCCGACCTCACCCCGGTCTACGCCGCGCAGATCCCCGGCGAGGGCAGGACCGTCGGCGAGGTGATCCCGGACAAGTACAAGACCTACCTCAACGACCGGAACGGCAAGCCGTTCATGGTCCCGTACTCCGTCGCCACCGAGGGCGTCTGGTTCAACGCGGCCGCTTACCCGGACCTCGCCGCCGACCCGCCGAAGACCTGGGACGACCTGGTCCGCAAGCTGGAGGCCATCAAGGCCACCGGCGTCGCCCCGATCGCCCTGCCCACCAACGACCCCTACTGGACCCTGCTCACCCTCCAGCGCCAGCTCGGCACCGAGGGCGTCCGGGCGCTGGCCGCCGACCGCACCGGGGCCGCCTGGGACGACCCCAAGGTCCGGTCCGCCGTCGACAAGGTCGAGCAGCTGCGGAAGAACTACTTCATCAAGGGCTTCGAATCCACCCAGGGCACCCAGGCACAGACCAGCTGGGCCCAGGGCAAGGCCGCGCTCTACCTCAACGGCACCTGGGTGCCCGGCGAGAGCCGCCCCAACGTCCCGGCCGGCTTCACGTACGGCAACTTCCAGCTCCCCGCCATCGACGGCGGCAACACCGCGGTCGGCGTCAACTTCTTCGGATTCGCCGTCCCGAAGAGCGCCAAGCACTCCGCCGAGGCACAGAGGTTCATCGCGTACTTCATGCACAAGGACCGCCTCTCCGGCATCGCCACCCAGGCGCTGAACATCACCCCGCGCACCGACATCCCGGCGCCCGAGGAACTCGCCGCCGTCGCGAAGGCCATCGACGGCAACGACGTCTACGCCGACCAGGCGAGGCTGTTCGTGGACTACGCGGCCTGGGCCACCAAGGCGTACACCCCCAACGTGGTCCGCTTCATCCAGGGCGTGACCACCGCGGAGGAGTTCGTCGCGCAGACGAAGCAGGCCTCCGTCGACTTCTGGAAGGCCAACCCGTGAGCGCGCCCGCCCACTCGCCGCTGGAGCGGCGCCGGGGACGCCTCCTCGGACCGTTCCTGGCGCCGGCGCTGGCCCTGTACACGGCGCTGTTCATCGGGCCCACCCTCTACTCGCTGTACACCGCCTTCACCGACTGGGACGGCATCAACGCACCGCGCTGGGTGGGCACCCGGAACTTCACCCAGCTGCTGCACGACCCCGCGTTCGGCTCGGCCTTCGGCAACACCCTGAAGATCGTGTTCGGGGTCGGCGCGGTCGTCTTCGTCCTGAGCTTCGGCTTCCTGCTGATGCTCCGCGAGATGCGGGGCCGCCGGCTGATCCGCGGGCTGATCTTCCTGCCGCACATCGTCTCCTCGGTCGTCCTGGGGATCTTCTGGGGCTCACTGCTCAACCTGGACGGGCTGGCCAACCAGGTGCTCGACGGCCTAGGGATGGAGGCGGTCGACTGGCTGCGGCCGAGCTGGACGATGAACGCCGTCCTGGCCGCGCTGGTCTGGATCAACACCGGCTACTACGTGACGATCCTGATGGCCGGCGTCGACCGCATCCCCGACTCGTACTACGAGGCCGCCCGGCTCGACGGCGCCAACGCCTGGCAGCGCTTCCGCCACGTCACCCTGCCGCTCTCCTGGGACGTGACCGCCGCGGCCGCGGTGCTGTGGACCATCACCTCGGTCAAGATCTTCGAGTTCATCCTCGCCTTCGGCGGCAACCAGGGCGCCCTGCCGCCCACCTACCAGTGGAACAACGCCATGTTCGTCTACGGCGAGACCGTCGGCGGCATCACCCCGCTCAACCAGTTCGGCTACGCGGCCGCCTCGGCCGTCACCACGCTGACCTTCGTCGCCGTCCTGGTGGCCGCGCTGCGGCGGCTGACGCGCCGTGAGTCGCTGCAGTTCTGAGCCGCGGGGCCCGGGTGGCCCGTAACGTCCGCGAATTCCCCGACCTCCCCGAAGGAGTGGGTGCCCCGATGGCCGACCCCGCCCCCCTGACCGACCCCGCCCCCCTGACCGAGCCCGGCCGGCGCCGGGTCGCGGTCCCGAGTGCCCGCGGCCGACGGGCAGCCCACGCCCTGGCCCGGCTGCCCGGAACCGCCGCCGTCTGGCTGTTCACCGGCTTCTGCCTGTTCGCCTTCGCCTACATGCTGGTCAGCTCGCTGAAGAGCAGCCGGGACGTCCTGGAACACCCGTGGTCCCTGCCGACGACGCTCCACTTCGAGAACTGGACGACGGCGTGGAACGACGGCGGCTTCGGCCCCGCGTTCCTCAACTCCGCGCTCCTGGTGGTCACCGCGTCGGCGGTGACCGTGGTGGTCGCGGGCCCGGCCGCCTATGTGCTGGGACGCCGGCCCGGCCGGCTCACCGGCGGCGTGAGCCTGTACTTCGTGCTGGGTCTCGGCATCCCCGTCCAGGTGATGGTGCTGCCGCTGTACGCGCTGATGAACCGGCTCGGGCTGATCGACAGCCTGTTCGGCCTGTTCGTGCTCTACGTGGTGACCTCGCTGCCGTTCACGGTCTTCCTGCTGACCTCGTTCTTCGCCTCGCTGCCGGCCGAGTTGGAGGAGGCCGCGGCCCTGGACGGGGTGTCGGCGGCGATGACCTTCTGGCGGATCATGCTGCCGCTGGCGCGCGGCGGACTGGTGACCGCGACCCTGCTGAACGCGATGGCGATCTGGAACGAGACGCTGCTCGCCCTGATGTTCATCCAGACCAACGACCGCTTCACCCTGCCGCTTGCCCTGCTGAACTACTTCCAGCAACAGCAGTTCACCGGGGCGGACTTCGGCGCGCTGTTCGCCGGGGTGTCGATCTCCGTGCTGCCGATGATCGGGCTGTACGCCTGGCTCGGACGCCGGATCACCGAAGGGCTCACCATGGGCACCGGCAAGTAGACCACCCGGGCCCGCCGGGACGGACCCCCGAGGGGGGAACCGTCCCGGCGGGCCCCGTCGCGTCAGCCGCCGGAGGCCGACAGCACGAAGGTGAACTCGGCCGGCCCGGTCGCCAGCCGGTACCCGGGCAGGACGCCGGGACCGCAGGAGGCGGAGCCGATGCCCTGCTGGGCGTGGTCCAGGTTCACCCACACCGTGTCGCCCGGCACCAGGTCCGGCCGGTGGCGGGCCGCGTCGAGCTGCTCGGTGGTCCAGCGGCGGGCGGTGAACCAGAACACCGGCTCGCCCTCGATCCTCACCGTGGCACCGCCGCCGGTGAGTTCGGCCCAGCGCACGTCCACGCGCGCGCCGTTCTCCTGCGGGCGGACGTACCCGGTCTGCAACTCGTCGACGTCCGCCCGGTGGAGGCCGACCATCGCGGCGGCCCGGGTGTCCGGGTAGGCCTCGCCCGGCCCGCCGCCGAACCACCGCACCGCGCCGAACGCGGCGGGCAGGCCCAGACGCACGCCCAGCCGCGGCAGCGGAAGCGGCCAGTCGCCCTCGGGGGTGACGGCGACGGTCAGCCGCACCCGGTCGGCGTCGGCGCTCCAGCGGTGGACGGCGTTCAGGCCCAGCGCGCCGCCGGCGGGAGCCACCCGGGTGCGTACCTCCAGGGTGTCGGCGGTCAGCTCGACGCCGTCGAGGCGGTGGCACATCCGGTGCAGGCCGAGCTCGCGCCACCGGCGGTCGAGCTGCTCGTCGGCGGCCCACGGCGCGCCGCGGTCGTTGTCGGTGGGCGCGCGCCACACGTCCAGCCGGGGCCCGGTCACGGGGACCGCGCCCAGCCGCATGAGGGTGCCGGTCCGGGCGTCGAAGGCGGCGGGACCCAGCAGGATCAGGCCGTCCCCGCTCCGGGGGGCGTGCCCGCGGGCCCGGGGCAGCACCCGCCGCCCGGTGCCGGCCGGGAGCTGGCCCCAGGCGACGGTGTGTCCGGCGGGCGCCCACGGCGCGGCCAGGGCCAGCACGGCGCGTACGGTCCACCAGGCCTCGCCGTACTCCCCGTCGGGCACCGGCGGCAGCTTCACCTCGGCGGACCCGCCGGGCTCCAGCGGGGGCACGTCCACCGGGTGGGCGGTCGGGGCCGCTCCGTCGGCCCCGTGGACGCAGGTGAAGGCGAACCGCGACAGATCGGCGAAGTCGTGCAGGTTGGTGATCCGGACGGTGCCGGGGGTGCCGCCGGGTTCGATGCGGACCGGCTCGATCACCTTCCGGTACTCGGCCAGGCCGGGGGAGGGCGTGCGGTCGGGCAGCAGCAGGCCGTCGCAGACGAAGTTGCCGTCGTGCAGTTCCTCGCCGAAGTCGCCGCCGTACGCGTGACCGTACCCGGGGTGGTCGAGACCGTGGTCGATCCACTCCCAGACGAAGCCGCCCTGGCAGCGCTCGTAGGTCTCGAACAGCCGCTGGTACTCGGCCAGCCCGCCGGGCCCGTTACCCATCGCGTGGGCGTACTCGCAGAGCAGGAAGGGCAGGTCGCGGCGGTGCTCGGGCCCGCCGTCCTCGTGCCGGCCGATGCGTTCGACCTCGGCGTGGTCGGCGTACATCCGGGAGTAGACGTCGGTGTCCCGGCAGGACGGGTCGCCCTCGTAGTGGAGGGGCCGGGACGGGTCGCGCTCGCGGATCCAGGAGGCCATCGAGGTCAGGCCGCGGCCGGTGCCCGACTCGTTGCCGAGCGACCAGAGGACGACGCAGGGGTGGTTCTTGTCGCGCTCGACCATCCGGGCGGCCCGGTCCAGCAGGGCCGGGGTCCAGCGGTCGTCGTCGGCCGGGTTGCCCCGCCAGTCCAGCGGGTGGAAGCCGTGGGTCTCCAGGTCGCACTCGTCGATCACCCAGAGGCCGAGCTCGTCGCAGAGGCCGAGGAAGGCGGGGTGCGGCGGATAGTGGCTGGTGCGCACCGCGTTGACGTTGTGCCGCTTCATCAGCAGCAGGTCCTCGCGCATCGTCGACACGTCCAGGGCCCGGCCGGTGGCGGGGTGGAACTCATGGCGGTTGACGCCGCGGAACAGGATCCGCCGGCCGTTGACCTTCAGGAGCCCGCCCTCGACGACGACCGTGCGGAAGCCGATCCGCAGCGGGACGCGTTCGCCCGCCGTCGCGAACTCGGCGGTGTACAGCCGTGGGAGCTCGGCGTTCCACGCCTCCACGGGCGCCTCGGCGCTCTCGCCGGTGGCGAGGTCGAGCCCCAGCTCCGGAACGGTGACCCGGCCCGGCACCTCGCTGTCGACGCGCAGCGTCCCGAGGCCGGAGCGGTGGTCGTACGACGCGTGGACGAAGAAGTCGCCCGCAGCTCCCTCGGGCCGGTGCAGCAGGGTGACCTCGCGGAAGATCCCGGGCAGCCACCACTGGTCCTGGTCCTCCAGGTAGCTCCCGGACGACCACTGGTGGACGCGGACGGCCAGCACGTTCCCGGCCGGACGCAGCAGCGCGCCCACGGGGAACTCGTGCGGCAGCCGGCTGCCCTTGAACTCACCGAGCTCCCGCCCGTTCAGCCAGACCCGGGCGCAGGACTCGACGCCCTCGAAGCGCAGCAGCGCCCCGCCGTCGGCCGGCCAGTCGGCGGGCAGGTCGAAGGTCCGGACGTGATCGCCGGTCGGGTTCTCGGTGGGCACCCTGGGCGGGTCCACGGGGAAGGGGTAGGCGACGTTGGTGTACGCGGGAGCGCCGTGGCCCTGGAGCACCCAGTGGCCGGGCACGGTCACCTCGTCCCAGCCGGAGGTGTCCTGGCCGGGGAGGGCGAAGGAGTCGTCGTGGGCGTCGGCGGTGGGTGACAGCCGGAACCGCCAGCGGCCGTTCAGGCTCAGGCGGGGGGCGTCGGACTCGGGGTACCAGGCGCGGGGCGGCAGGGCACCCGTGCCGGGGGAGCGGTCTTCGAGGTAGGCGGGGCCGGGATTCCGGGAAGTGCTCATGGGTCCTCTCGGGGAGCGGCGGCCGGCGGAGGACGGGCCCGGCGCCCGCGACCGGCGGGCCGGCTCGGGCCCGGACCCCGCCATCTTCGGCAGCGGCTCTCAGGGGAGTCAAGGCATCGCGATTGAACGATCCGAAATGATCGGAGAATTGAGCCAATGTGTCGAACAGTCAAATGCCCGGTCACTTTCCATTGACCCGATCGGGTGCCCGACCCTAGGGTCCGGCTTCAAGCTCCCGTACGCCCGAAGGGCGGGGGGAGCGCGTGCCCGGACGCCGCCCAGCAGGCCGGGCCGCCGGGGC
>NZ_JBSGFD010000109.1:0-28621 GCF_053603215.1 Kitasatospora sp. NPDC004240
CACACCCGCGTTGAGCGGCACGGCAACCACCGGAATAGGGTGGCCCCGCGCACTGCGTCCTCGCTAGTGTTATTTCAAAAGGAATCTCCAACCCCGATCAGACGATCGAGGCCGGGGATGTCAACATATCTGGCGTTGACTTTTGGCACGCTGTTGAGTTCTCAAGGAACGGACACTTCCTTCGGACCGCCTTCCAGCGGGCCCTCCGGGCGCTTCGTTCTTTCGTGTTACCAGCTTATCAGATGTTTTCCGCCCCGGCTTTCCGCCGGAGTTTCACTTCCCTGACTCGCTTTCGCCTTTCGGCGCTCCCGAACTCTATCAGAGTTTCTCGGGCCGCTTTACGCCTCCGAATCGAATCGAAACTCGAATTCATTCGAAGGCATCCCAGCAGACCCGCGGGGCAACCCGGAGAACATTACGCTCCGGGCTGCCCCGCGTCAAATCGCGGCCGGGTCTCAGACCTCGACCACGACGGGCACGATCATCGGTCGGCGGCGGTAGTTGTCCGCGACCCACTTGCCGATGGTGCGGCGGACCAGCTGCTGGACCTGGCGGACCTCCAGCACGCCGTCGCTCGCCGAGCGGTCCAGGGCCTCCTGGAGCCTGGCGGCCACGGGGACGAAGGCACCGTCGTCGATGCCGGAACCGCGGGCCTGGATGGTCGGGCCGCCCACGATCTTGCCGTTGGTGGAGTCGACCACCACGAAGACCGAGATGAAGCCCTCCTCGCCGAGGATCCTGCGGTCCTTGAGCGAGGCCTCGGTGATGTCGCCGACCGAGGAGCCGTCCACGTACACGTAGCCGGCCTGCACCTTGCCGACGATCCGCGCGACGCCGTTCTCCAGGTCGACGCAGACGCCGTCCTCGGCGATGACCGTGCGGTTGCGCGGCACGCCGGTGAGGATGCCCAGGTCGGCGGCGGCCCGCAGGTGGCGCCACTCGCCGTGGACCGGCATCAGGTTGCGCGGCTTGCAGATGTTGAAGAAGTACAGCAGCTCGCCGGCCGAGGCGTGGCCCGAGACGTGCACCTTGGCGTTGCCCTTGTGGACGACCTTGGCACCCCAGCGGGTGAGGCCGTTGATGACCCGGTAGACGGCGTTCTCGTTGCCGGGGATCAGCGAGGAGGCCAGGACGACGGTGTCGCCCTCGACGATGCGGATCTGGTGGTCGCGGTTGGCCATCCGGGACAGCGCGGCCATCGGCTCGCCCTGGGAGCCGGTGCAGATCAGCACCACCTCCTTGTCGGGCAGGTCGTCCAGGGTCCGGACGTCGACGATCAGGTTGCCCGGGACCTTCAGGTAGCCGAGGTCGCGGGCGATGCCCATGTTGCGGACCATCGAGCGGCCGACGAAGGCGACCTTGCGCTTGTACTCGTGCGCGGCGTCCAGGACCTGCTGGATGCGGTGCACGTGGCTCGCGAAGGAGGCGACGATGATGCGCCGGTCGGCGTTGGCGAAGACGTTCCGCAGCGCCGCGGAGATGTCGCGCTCGTGCGGGATGAAGCCGGGGACCTCGGCGTTGGTGGAGTCCACCAGCAGCAGGTCCATGCCCTCCTCGGCCAGCTTGGAGAAGGTCGGCAGGTCGGTGAGGCGGCCGTCGAGCGGCAGCTGGTCCATCTTGAAGTCGCCGGTGGCGACGACCATGCCGGCGGGCGTGCGGACGGCCACCGCCAGGGCGTCCGGGATGGAGTGGTTGACGGCGATGAACTCGCAGTCGAAGGGGCCGATCCGCTCGCGCTCGCCCTCCTTGACCTCCAGGACGTACGGGCGGATGCGGTGCTCGGCGAGCTTGGCCTCGATGAGCGCGAGGGTGAGCTTCGAGCCGATCAGCGGGATGTCCGGGTTCTCCCGGAGGAGGTACGGGACGGCGCCGATGTGGTCCTCGTGCCCGTGGGTCAGGACGATGCCGTCGATCTTGTCCAGACGGTCCCGGATGTAGGTGAAGTCCGGGAGGATCAGGTCGACGCCGGGCTGCTCGTCCTCGGGGAAGAGCACGCCGCAGTCGACGATCAGGATGCGGTCCCCGTACTCGAAGACCGTCATGTTGCGGCCGATCTCGCCGAGGCCGCCGAGCGGGGTGATGCGCAGGGCGCCCTCCTTGAGGGCCGGGGGCGCGCCGAGTTCAGGGTGCGGGTGGCTCAAAAGACTCTCCTCACGACGCACGCCATATGCCCCGGGGTCCTCCCCGCTCGACATATGGCGTGCGTGCTCAGTTTCGGTTTCCTACTGGGTCGGTGCTCTCGCGCCGTCGTCCGGTCCAGCGGCGGACCCGGGGGGCCCGGCGAGCCGGGGCGCGCACGTCTTGTCTGTTAGAGGTGTACCCCGCCTGCGGCGAGATCCTTCTTCAATTGCGCGATCTCCTCGGCGGTCGCGCCGACCAGCGGCAGCCGCAGCGGCCCGGCGGGCAGGCCCTGGAGGTCGAGCGCGGCCTTGGTGAGAATGACACCCTGCGTGCGGAAGATACCGCTGAAGATCGGCAGCAGGCCCTGGTGCACGGCCGTGGCCTTGGCCGCATCCCCGGCCGCGTGGGCCTCCACCATGCTCCGGATCTCGCCGGCCACCACATGGCCGGCCACGCTCACCACGCCGACGGCGCCGACCGAGAGCAGCGGCAGGGTGAGGATGTCGTCGCCCGAGTACCAGGCGAGGTCCGAGCGGGCGATCGCCCAGGACGCGGCGCCCACGTCGCCCTTGGCGTCCTTGTTGGCGAGGATCCGCGGGTGCTCCCCGAGGCGGACCAGCGTCTCGTGGCTCAGCGCGACGCCGCTCCGGCCGGGGATGTCGTACAGCATCACGGGGAGCCCGGTGGCGTCCGCGATGGTGACGGTGTGCCGGTACAGGCCCTCCTGCGGGGGCTTGCTGTAGTACGGCGTGACGGCGAGCAGGCCGTGGGCGCCGGCGGCCTCGGCCTGGCGGGCCAGCTCGACGCTGTGGTGGGTGTCGTTGGTGCCGACCCCGGCGATCACGTGGGCCCGGTCCCCCACCGCCGCCACGACGGCGCGTACCAGGTCGGCCTTCTCGGCGTCGCTGGTGGTCGGGGACTCGCCGGTGGTTCCGTTGACGACGAGGCCGTCGTTGCCGGAGTCGACGAGGTGCGCGGCGAGGCGCTGGGCGCCGTCGAGGTCGAGTCCGCCGTCCGCGGTGAACGGGGTCACCATCGCGGTCAGGACCCGGCCGAAGGGCGTCTGGGGGGTGGAGGTCGGAGCCATGCGTCCAAAGCTACTCGTAGGCGGTGGGGCGGTAGCCACACCGGTCCAGGGTTCGGACAGGGGGAGCGGCCGGGCGACTGCGGTGAACTGGGATTCCGGCGCCGCATGCTCGGGGGTTCATGCGGCGCCGGAATCCGTGTCACGAGCCTAGGGAGCGGCCCTATGTGCCGCAATCCAGACATGCCACGCATACCGCCCGTATGCCTGTCACCCCAGGTCAGGGGGCGACGCGGCCGTGCTTCTCGAAGGCCGCATGGGTGAGCGGCATGAGCCGGGCCCACTGCTCCTCCATCCGCTCGGCGACCATCTCGATCTCGCGCTGCGGGAAGGACGGCACGACGGCGTTCTCCCTCTTCGTCCGCAGCGACAGGAAGTGCATCAGCGAACGGGCGTTGCAGGTCGCGTACATCGAGGAGAACAGGCCGACCGGCAGCACCGCCCGGGCCACCTCGCGGGCGACGCCGGCGGTCAGCATCTCCCGGTAGCGCTCGTACGACTCGCGGTACGAGGACTCCATCGCCTCGGTGACCGTCTTGTGCTGGTCGGTCGTGCCCTCGACGAACTCGTAGCGCCCGGGGCGCCCCTGCTGCACCAGCCGGCGGTCGGGGCCCGGCACGTAGAAGACCGGTTCCAGCTCACGGTAGCGGCCGGACTCCTCGTTGTACGACCAGCCGCTGCGGTGGCGGTGGAACTCGCGGAAGACGAAGATCGGCGCGCTGATGAAGAAGGTCATCGAGTTGTGCTCGAAGGGCGTGCCGTGGCGGTCCCGCATCAGGAAGTTGATGAGCCCGGCGGACTTCTCCGCCTCCTGCCCCAGCGCCTCCAGCGACTGCTCCCCCGCCGTGGAGACCCTGGCCGCCCAGATGACGTCGGAGTCGGCGGCCGCGCTGCGGACCAGCTCCACCGTCACGTCACTGCGGAACCGCGGGTCGCCGCCCGCTTCTTCACTCACGCGAGGATCCTCCAGAGGGTTGGGGTACGTGCCGGCCGACAGCCTAGCCCGCGTGCACCGGGGCGCCCTGCCCCGCGTGGAGCCGGATGGCGTGCTGCATGGTCTTACGGGCCCGCGGCACGTCACCGGCGTCCGCGTACGCCACCGCGAGCCGGAACCAGACCCGCCAGTCGCCCGGCGAGGCCTCCGCCTCGGCCTTGCGGCGGGCGAACACCGCGTCCGCCGAGGCCCGGTCGATCCGGCCGCCCGCGGTGCGGACCAGCTCGTCCACCGGCAGCCCGCCCTCGGCCTCCAGCTCGCGGGCGAGCCGCTCGCTGGCCCGGCCGAAGCGGACGGTCTGCCGCAGGAACCACACCCCGATCATCGGGATGACGAAGGCGCACAGGCCGAGGCCGATGCCCAGCGGCTTGCCGGTGGCGATCAGCTGGACGCCCTGACCGACGCAGACCAGGGCCACCAGCAGCAGCACGCCGGACAGCAGGAAGAAGCCGGTACGGGAGGTCATCGCACGCTCCTGGGGGCAAGCACGGTCACAGGTCCAGGAAGTGTTCGAGGCCGAGGGTCAGACCCGGGGTCTCCACCACCTTGCGCACCCCGAGCAGGATGCCCGGCATGAAGCTGCTGTGGTGCAGCGAGTCGTGCCGGATGGTGAGGGTCTCGCCGGTGTCGCCGAACATCACCTGCTGGTGGGCCAGCAGGCCGCGCAGCCGGACCGCGTGCACCGGGACGCCGTCCACGTCGGCGCCGCGGGCGCCGGGCAGGGCGTGGGTGGTCGGGTCCTGCTGCGGCGGGCGGCCGGCCTCCGCGCGGGCGGCGGCGATCAGCTGGGCGGTGCGGGTGGCGGTGCCGCTCGGCGCGTCGGCCTTGCCGTCGTGGTGCAGCTCGACGACCTCGACCGACTCGAAGTACTTGGCGGCGGTCTGGGCGAACTTCATGCCGAGCACCGCGCCGATCGAGAAGTTCGGCGCGATCAGCAGGCCCAGTCCGGGGGCCTCGGCCAGCCGGCCCCGGACCGTGGCCAGCCGCTCCTCGGTCCAGCCGGTGGTCCCGGTGACCACGTGGATGCCGTGGCCCAGGCAGTAGTCGAGGTTGTCCATGACCGAGTCGGGGTGGGTCAGCTCGACGGCGACCTGCACACCGGCGTCGGTCAGCTCGGACAGCTCGGAGCCGCGGGAGAGGGTGGCGACCAGGTCGAGGTCCGGCGCGGCCTCGACGGCCTTGACGGCCTCGGAGCCGATCCGGCCCTTGGCCCCGATCACGGCGACACGCAGCGTCATGGTGAGAAGTCCCTTCAGACCAGCAGGTCGGCGAGCCGGGCGGCCCGCTTGTCGTTCACCGGGCCGATCAGCGCCAGCGACGGCCGGTACGCGCCCAGCACATCACGGGCGACCGCGTGGACGTCGTCCAGGGTCACGGCCGCTATCTTCGCGAGCATGTCGTCCACCGACAGGTGGTGGCCGTAGCTGAGCTCGGCCTTGCCGATGCGGTTCATCAGCGAGCCGGTGTCCTCCATGCCGAGCACGGTGGAGCCGGAGATCTGGCCGATCGCGCGGTGCAGCTCCTCCTCGGTGATGCCCTCGGCGACCACCTTGGCGAGCTCCGCCCGGCAGATCCGCAGCACCTCCTCGACCCGCTTGGGCTGGCAGCCGGCGTAGATGCCGAACAGGCCGCTGTCCGCGTAGGAGGAGGAGTACGAGTACACCGAGTACGCCAGGCCGCGCTTCTCCCGGACCTCCTGGAACAGCCGGGAGCTCATTCCGCCGCCGAGGGCCGCGTTGAGCACGCCCATCGCCCAGCGGCGCTCGTCGTGCCGGGGCACCCCGGGCACGCCCAGCACCAGGTGGGCCTGCTCGGTGGAGCGGTTGAGCACCTCGACCTTGCCGGCCGTCCGCAGCACGCGCACGCCCCGGCGGGCCTCGGCGGGCGCCGCGGTGGAGCGCTCCAGCAGCGGTGCGAAGGCCTGCTGCACCTGCTGGACGACCTTGCGGTGGTCCAGGTTGCCGGCCGCCGCGACCACCAGCTGCTCGGGCCGGTAGCGGCGGTGGAGGAAGCCAGCGATCTGGTCGCGGGTGAGCGCCTTGACGGTCTCCTGGGTGCCGAGGATCGGGCGGCCGAGCGGGCCGTCCCCGTAGATGACCCTGGCGAACAGGTCGTGCACCACGTCGCCCGGGTCGTCCTCGGCCATCGCCATCTCCTCGAGGATGACGCCGCGCTCGGCCTCCACGTCCTCGGGCCGGATGAGCGAGCCGGTGAGCATGTCGCAGACCACGTCGATGGCCAGCGGCAGGTCGGTGTCGAGCACCCGCGCGTAGTAGCAGGTGTTCTCCTTGGCGGTGAAGGCGTTCATCTCACCGCCGACCGCGTCCAGGGCGGCCGAGATGTCCAGCGCGCTGCGCCGCTCGGTGCCCTTGAAGAGCAGGTGCTCCAGGTAGTGGGTGGCACCGCCGAGCTGCGGGGTCTCGTCCCGCGAGCCGACGCCGACCCAGATGCCGAAGGTCGCGGAGCGCACCGTCGGCAGGGTCTCGGTGACGACCCGCAGGCCGCCGGGGAGCACGGTGCGGCGCACCGTGCCGGCGCCGTCCACGCCCTTGAGCAGGGTCCGGGTGGAGCCGGGGCGCTGCTTCGCCGCCGAGGCCTGGGCCACGGGGTGTACCTCCGTAGTGATGCGGGACAACGGGTCGCGGCCCGCACGCCGACGAGGGCGTACGGGCCGCGACCGCCTGGGGTCGAACAGGTCGGCTACCGGCGCTTCACTCGGAAGCGGCCTCGCCGTCCTCTTCGCCCTCGATGACCGGGATGAGCGACAGCTTGCCACGCGGGTCGATCTCGGCGATCTCGACCTGGACCTTGGCGCCGACGCCGAGGACGTCCTCGACGTTCTCCACGCGCTTGCCGCCGGCCAGCTTGCGGATCTGCGAGATGTGCAGCAGACCGTCCTTGCCCGGCATCAGCGAGACGAACGCGCCGAAGGTCGTGGTCTTGACCACGGTGCCCAGGTAGCGCTCGCCGACCTCCGGCATGGTCGGGTTGGCGATCTGGTTGATCGTGGTGCGGGCGGCCTCGGCGGCCGGGCCGTCGGCGGCACCGATGTAGATGGTGCCGTCGTCCTCGATCGTGATCTCGGCGCCGGTGTCCTCCTGGATCTGGTTGATCATCTTGCCCTTGGGGCCGATGACCTCACCGATCTTGTCCACCGGGATCTTGATGGTGATGATGCGCGGCGCGTTCGGCGACATCTCGTCCGGAGTGTCGATCGCCTCGTTCATCACGTCGAGGATGTGCAGACGGGCGTCGCGGGCCTGCTTCAGCGCGGCGGCGAGCACCGACGCCGGGATGCCGTTGAGCTTGGTGTCCAGCTGCAGGGCGGTGATGAAGTTGCGGGTACCGGCGACCTTGAAGTCCATGTCGCCGTACGCGTCCTCGGCACCCAGGATGTCGGTCAGCGCGACGTAGTGGGTCTCACCGTCGATCTCCTGCGAGATCAGGCCCATGGCGATGCCGGCGACGGCGGCCTTCAGCGGCACACCGGCGTTCAGCAGCGACATGGTGGAGGCGCAGACCGAGCCCATCGAGGTGGAGCCGTTGGAGCTCAGTGCCTCGGAGACCTGGCGGATGGCGTACGGGAAGTCCTCGCGCGAGGGCAGCACGGGGATGATGGCCCGCTCGGCCAGCGCGCCGTGGCCGATCTCGCGGCGCTTGGGCGAGCCCACGCGGCCGGTCTCGCCGACCGAGTACGGCGGGAAGTTGTAGTTGTGCATGTAGCGGCGGCGCGTCTCCGGGGAGAGCGTGTCCAGCTGCTGCTCCATGCGCAGCATGTTCAGCGTGGTGACACCCAGGATCTGGGTCTCGCCGCGCTCGAACAGGGCCGAGCCGTGGACGCGCGGGATGGCCTCGACCTCGGCGGCCAGGGTGCGGATGTCGGTGACACCGCGGCCGTCGATGCGGACCTTGTCCTTGATGACGCGCTCGCGGACGATCTTCTTGGTCAGCGCGTTGTAGGCGGCGCCGATCTCCTTCTCGCGGCCCTCGAACTCCGGCAGGAGCTTCTCGGCGGCGATCGCCTTGATGCGGTCCAGCTCGGTGTTGCGCTCCTGCTTGCCGGCGATGGTGAGCGCCTGGGCGAGCTCCTCCTTGACCGCGGAGGTCAGGGCGGTGAGCACGTCGTCCTGGTAGTCCAGGAAGACCGGGAACTCGCCGGTCGGCTTGGCGGCCTGGGCGGCGAGCTGCGACTGGGCGGCGCAGAGCACCTTGATGAACGGCTTGGCGGCGTCCAGACCGGCGGCGACGACCTCCTCGGTCGGCGCCTCGGCGCCGCCCTCGACCAGCTTGATGGTCTTGTCGGTGGCCTCGGCCTCGACCATCATGATCGCGACGTCGCCGTCCGGCAGGACGCGACCGGCGACGACCATGTCGAAGACGGCCGACTCCAGCTCGCTGTGGGTCGGGAAGGCCACCCACTGGCCGCTGATCAGCGCGACGCGCACGCCGCCGATCGGGCCGGAGAACGGCAGGCCCGCCAGCTGGGTGGAGGCGGAGGCGGCGTTGATGGCCACCACGTCGTACAGGTGGTCCGGGTTGAGCGCCATGATGGTGCAGACGACCTGGACCTCGTTGCGCAGGCCCTTGACGAAGGACGGGCGCAGCGGGCGGTCGATCAGGCGGCAGGTGAGGACCGCGTCCTCGGAGGGCCGGCCCTCACGACGGAAGAACGAGCCGGGGATGCGGCCCGCGGCGTACATCCGCTCCTCGACGTCCACGGTCAGCGGGAAGAAGTCGAAGTGCTCCTTCGGCTGCTTCGACGCGCTGGTGGCCGACAGCACCATGGTGTCGTCGTCGAGGTAGGCCACGGCGGAGCCGCCGGCCTGACGGGCCAGGCGGCCGGTCTCGAAGCGGATGGTACGGGTGCCGAAGGAACCGTTGTCGATCACGGCCTCGGCGTAGAACACGTTCTCTTCCACCTGGAAGATCTCCTCTTTCGTACGTCTCCGGGAGAGCGTCCCCGCGCACTGTCGGCCGGCCCTGACGGTCCGGGCCGGTCTTCGATCGAAGCCTCCGGGGTGCCCCGCTCGGTCTGCGGGGGTTCCGGCGGCCACTACCGAGGACCGGCGCCTCTCGGGCTGCCAGGCCTGGGCGGGCGATCCGCGTCTGGACGCTCTCTCGGATGCGGGCGGCTTCCGTTTGAAGCCTTCGTCCCGCGGGGGGTCGGTCTCTTGCTCGGGCGGCGCTCGTGCGCGCCATCACCCGGCATGCCCATAACCCTACGGTGCAATCCTCGGCCACCCGGGGAGGTGAGCGCGAGTTGTTATGTGCGGGTGCCGCGGCTCATCGGCCGCGGCATACGCGCGAGGGGCGGCTCCCCGGTGTGGGGAGCCGCCCCGAGCGGCGTTCTCAGCGGGCGCCGCCGGCGGCACCGCGGCGGATGCCCAGGCGGTCGACGAGCGTACGGAAGCGCTCGATGTCCTTCTTGGCCAGGTACTGCAGCAGGCGGCGGCGCTGGCCGACCAGGATCAGCAGGCCACGACGCGAGTGGTGGTCGTGCTTGTGCGCCTTCAGGTGCTCGGTCAGGTCCGAGATGCGACGGGAGAGCATGGCCACCTGGACCTCGGGGGAGCCGGTGTCGCCCTCCTTCTGGCCGAACTCGGCGATGATCTGCTTCTTGACGTCAGAGGCGAGAGCCACTGCAACTCCTTCGGGGTGATACCGAGCGGTCCTGGTCTACGGCACAGGACTCTTGGAGGACTCGGTGTCGTAAGCGCGGGCGCTCCCGGCCGTCCGCGGCCGTCGGCTGCGGGCACACGGGTGCGCTCGAAAGGCAAGCGTACCAGTGCGGCCGGGGTCGCCGGTCAGCCGGTGATGCCGCCGCGCACCAGGTTGTAGACGTTGAGCACGGCCAGCGCCAGCGGGACCAGTGCCATCAGGGTCAGGCTGTCGACCATGTCCAGGATCCGCCCCCAGAAGGGCGAGACCCCGAGCCGGGGCACCACCAGCGCGATGGCGATCAGGATCGCGGCACCGAGGGCGATGGACGCGCTCAGCCAGATCGTCCGCAGGTCGACCTCGGTGGTGCTGGCGGCCTTGAGGACGAACAGCGGGGTGTGCAGCGCGAGCCCGACGATCAGCAGGGACAGGCCCAGCAGACCGGCGATGGTGAGGCTGAAGACCTGCGCGGTGTAGCGGAACAGGCGGGCGCGCAGCATGGTGGCGATGCCGAGGGTCAGCGCCAGCAGCTCCGGCCACATCCGGTCGGTGAAGCCGAGGACGGCGCAGGCGGCGACGATCACCGCGGCACAGCCGCCGACCAGGCCGACCAGCACCTCGTGGCCGCGGCGGGCCTGCTGGGCGATGCGCTCGTACTGGACGGCCTCGGCGCGGCCGGCCTCCTCGTCGTAGTCGCGGCTGCGGGTGCGGGTCTGACCGGGGGCGCTGAAGCCGACGGGCAGCCGGGCGAAGCGGGCGGACAGGCCGGGCAGGAAGCCGATCACGGCGACGGCGGTGACGCCGGTGACGGCGGCGATGTGGTTGGCCGGGGTCTCGGGGAGCAGGACCGCGGCGAAGGTGGCCAGGGTGCCGGCGGCGGCCAGGAAGGCGGCGGCGACGAACACCGAGTCCTTCTCCGGCAGCAGGCCGACCAGCAGGACGGCGACCACCAGCACCGCGACGCAGCCGGTGAGCAGCTGCAGCCGGCCCGGGCCGTCCCACTTGTGGGCGAGGGCGATGACGCCGCTGCCGCCGATCAGGGCGTGCGGGAGCGCGCCGAGGCCGAGGGCGAGCGCGGCGTACGCGTCCTGGTAGACCCGTGCGCGCACCCCGGCCAGGGCGGTGAGCACCACGGCGGTGACGCCGGAGATGACCCCGGGCAGGCCGTGCATGTCGTGCCGCGGGTCGGCGTACCAGAGGGCGAAGCCGAGCAGGGTGAGGAGCACGGCGCCGCCGATCAGGCCGAAGGCCCGCATCAGCTCGGGGCTCCAGAACCGGCGGTCGGCCTCGACCGCGGTGGCGATGGCGTCCGCGACGTCGTCGTAGACGGCCGGCGGCAGCGACTCCGCGAACGGCCGCAGACTGAGCAGGTCTCCGTCGCGCACCTGCTGGGCGGCCAGCGGCAGGCCGCTGTCGAGGACGGTGCCGTCCCGGCGGACCAGGTGGAAACCGGTCGGGGCACCGTCGGGCTGGGTCTGCCCGGAGAGCCTGAGGATCTCCGGATAGATGTCCGCCAGCGGGACGTCCTCGGGCAGGGCGACGTCGATCCTGCTGTCCGGGGCGACGACGGTGACCCGGCAGAAGCCGGTGGTGGCGGCGGTACTCATGCTGTGCACCCCTCGATCGCTCGACGCACTGGGCGCTCCCCCTGTGTTGATGCTGCCGTGCCGCCGGCTGCGCCGGGTACGGGCGTTGGTCGGCTGTTGCTGCTGCGCCGGACCGGTCGGCCGGGAACCGGCGTGGTCCGGCCGCCAGTTGGCGCGGCGTTACCCTACCGCTCCGTTCGTGCCCGGCCCCGCCCCGGCCCCTGGTGACGGGGCCCGGCGCGGCCGTGAGGGGCTGCCAGTAGGATCGGCCCCTGCGCAAGGCGACGGGGTAGGGGAACGTTCCCACCCGGGGTGCCTGCGGTCGGCGGAGCGGGGGCGGCGTCACACGGGGGCGCCCTCACCCGTACGTATCCAGTTGCGTGAGGGCTGATGCCGTGGTGGTAGCGAACGAGCGAACCGTGCGGGGGCGTTGGGTGACAGAGGTCTGCGAGGCGGTGGCATGAGCGTCATCACGGTGAAGCGGCCCGCCCGGGCCTATCCGCCGCAGGTGCCCGAGGAGCCGGTGGAGCTGGAGGCCCCGCCGGAGCTGCCCCGGGGCGGCGGCGAGGACTGGATCATGAGCATCCTGCCGATGCTCGGCATGGGCGGCTCGGCGGTGTTCTTCTTCTCGCCCGGCTCGCCGGCCCCGATGAAGATCATGGGCGGTCTGATGATCGTCTCGACGATCGGCATGGGCCTGGCGCAGATCGTCCGGGCCCGCCGCGGCGGGTCCACCGCGACCGCCGACGAGCGCCGCGACTACCTCAAGTACCTGCAGCAGATGCGCCGTCAGGTGCGCCGCACCGCCGACCGCCAGCGCGGCGCGCAGCTGTTCCTGAACCCCGAGCCCGACCAGCTCTGGTCGATCGTGGCGGACGGCCGCCGGCTGTGGGAGCGGCGGACCGGCGACGGCGACTTCGCGCAGATCCGGGTCGGCCGCGGGCCGGTGCAGCTGTCCACGCCCCTGGTAGCGCCGCAGACCGCGCCGATGGACGAGCTGGAGCCGCTGTCCGCCGCCGCGATGCACACCTTCCTCACGGCGCACGGCACCCTCCAGGACCTGCCGCTGGCCGTCTCGCTGCGGGCCTTCTACCACATCACGGTGTGCGGCGACCCGGACACCGTGTACGGCAACGTGCGGGCGATGATCGCCCAGTTGACGACCCTGCACTCGCCGGACGACCTGCTGGTGACGGTGGCCGCCGCGCCCGGCGCGGTGGAGGAGTGGGAGTGGACCAAGTGGCTCCCGCACACCCAGCACCGCAAGGACAACGACGGCGCGGGCTCGCGCCGCCTGATCGCCACCGGCCTCGGTGAGCTGGAGGACCTGCTCCAGGACGAACTGGCCGGCCGTCAGCGCTTCGTGCGCGACGCCACGCCCACCCCGGACCAGCCGCACATCGTGGTCGTCATGGACGGCGCCTCGGTGCCGCACGACTCCTTGCTGGCCGGCGCCGAGGGCGTGCACGGGGTGACCATCATCGAGGTCGTCCCGGGCGAGCTGGACGAGCCGACCGGGCACCTGCTGGTCACCGTGACCCCGGACGACCTGGTGCTGCGCTCGGCCTCCGGCGCCAGCTACTCGGGCCGGCCGGACACGCTCTCCGCCTGGCAGTCCGAGGCGCTGGCCCGCCAGCTGGCCCCGTACCGGATCTCGGCGGGCGGCGACGACGAACCGCTGCTGTCCAACCTGGACTTCACCGATCTGATGGGCTCGGGCGACCCGGGCTCCTTCGACGTGTCGCGCAGTTGGCGGCAGCGGGCGCAGCACGAGAAGCTGCGGGTGCCGATCGGCGTCGGGGCCGGCGGCGAGCAGGTCTACCTGGACATCAAGGAGGCCGCGCTGGAGGGCATGGGCCCGCACGGCCTGTGCGTCGGCGCGACCGGTTCCGGCAAGTCGGAGCTGCTGCGCACGCTGGTGCTGGCGCTCGCGATGACGCACTCCTCGGAGATCCTCAACTTCGTCCTCGCCGACTTCAAGGGTGGCGCCACCTTCGCCGGCATGGCGGACATGCCGCACACCTCGGCGGTCATCACCAACCTGGAGGGCGAGCTCACCCTGGTCGACCGCATGCGCGACGCGATCGAGGGCGAGCTGAACCGCCGCCAGGAGCTGCTGCGCTCGGCCGGCAACTACGCCAACCTGCACGAGTACGAGCGGGCCCGGGCGGCCGGCGCGGCGCTGGACCCGCTGCCCTCGCTGGTCCTGATCATCGACGAGTTCTCCGAGCTGCTCACCGCCAAGCCGGACTTCATCGAGATGTTCATCCAGATCGGCCGCATCGGCCGGTCGCTGGGCGTGCACCTGCTGCTGGCCTCGCAGCGCCTGGAGGAGGGCAAGCTGCGCGGCCTGGACACCTACCTGTCGTACCGGATCGGTCTGCGGACCTTCTCGGCGGCCGAGTCGCGGGCCGCGATCGGCGTGCCGGACGCGTACCACCTGCCGCCGGTGCCGGGTGTCGGCTACCTCAAGTTCGGCACCGACGTGATGGACCGCTTCAAGGCGGCGTACGTCTCCGGGCCGTACCGGGCCCCGGGCCAGCAGCGGACCGGCGGCGGGCGGACGGTGACGGCGCAGCCGGTGCTGTTCACCGCGGCCGAGGTGGCGGTGCTGGAGCCGGTGGTGCAGGAGGTGGAGCCGGCGGCCGAGGAGCTGGACGACGCGCTGGTGGACACCGTCCTGGACGTGTTCGTGCAGCGGATGGCGGGCCAGGGCCCGGCCGCGCACCAGGTGTGGCTGCCCCCGCTGGACGAGGCGCCGAGCATCGACCAGCTGGTGCCGCCGCTCCAGGCGACCGCCGAGCGGGGTCTGACCTCGCCGGAGTTCGGCGCGCTGGGCCGGCTGGTGGTGCCGGTCGGCATCGTCGACAAGCCGCGCGACCAGCGGCGTGACGTGCTCTACCAGGACTACTCGAGCGCGGCTGGCCACGGTCTGATCGTCGGTGGTCCGCGGTCGGGCAAGTCGACGATGGTGCGCACCACGGTGGCCGGCTTCTCGGTGACGCACACCCCGCTGGAGGTCCAGTTCTACCTGCTGGACTTCGGTGGCGGCGGCTTCCAGGCGCTCCAGGACCTGCCGCACGTCGGCGGGGTGGCCGGGCGCCTGGACGAGGAGAAGGTCCGCCGGATGATCTCCGAGGTGCACGGGGTGCTGAACCGCCGGGAGGAGCTGTTCCGGGCGACCGGGATCGACTCCATCGGCACGTACCGCACCCGCCGGGCCAACGGCCAGCTGCCGGACGAGCAGTTCGGCGACGTGTTCCTGGTGATCGACGGCTGGCTCACCTTCAAGCAGGAGTTCGAGGCGCTGGAGCCGATCATCGGCGACATCGCGCAGCGCGGTCTCGGGTACGGCGTCCACGTGATCGTCACCGCGTCGCGCTACGCGGAGGTCCGTCCGGCACTGAAGGACCTGCTGCAGAACCGCACCGAGCTGCGGCTCGGCGACTCGATGGAGTCCGAGGTGGACCGCCGGGCCGCGCAGAACGTGCCGGCCACCCCGGGCCGCGGTCTGACCGCGGGCAAGCTGCACTTCCTGGCCGGCCTGCCGCGTCTCGACGGCGTCTCCACGATCGAGGACCTGCAGGAGGGCGTGGCCGGGCTGGTGGCGGCGGTCGGCGGGGCCTGGACGGGCCCGCGCGCGCCGCAGGTGCGGATGCTGCCCGCGGTGCTGGACGGTCACTCGCTGCCCAAGGGCTTCGAGTACCCGGAGCGCGGGGTCGCCTTCGGTGTGGACGAGGTGGAGCTGGCCCCGGTCTTCGTCAACTTCGAGACCGACCCGCTGTTCATCGTCTTCGGCGAGAGCGAGTCCGGGAAGTCCGCGATGCTGCGGATGCTGATCAAGCAGATCACCGAGCGGTACACCCCGGACCAGGCCGGCATCGTGGTCGGCGACTACCGCCGCGCGCTGCTGGGCACGGTCCCGCCGGAGTACCTCGTGGAGTACGCGGCCGCGCAGCCGGCGAT
This sequence comes from Kitasatospora sp. NPDC004240, assembly GCF_053603215.1. Lineage (NCBI taxonomy): Bacteria > Bacillati > Actinomycetota > Actinomycetes > Kitasatosporales > Streptomycetaceae > Kitasatospora > Kitasatospora sp. NPDC004240. The sequence continues at coordinate 15,410 of NZ_JBSGFD010000109.1, forward strand.
GACCAGCATCGTGGAGATGCTGCGCGGGGCCTGCTCGCGCCGTCTGCCGGGCCCGGACGTGACCGCCGAGCAGCTGCGCAACCGCAGCTGGTACAGCGGCAAGGACATGTTCGTGATCGTGGACGACTACGAGCTGGTGGCGACGTCCTCGGGCAACCCGCTGGCGCCGCTGGCCGAGTTCCTGCCGTTCGCCCGTGACATCGGCCTGCGGCTGATCGTGGCGCGCAGCGCCGGCGGTGCCGGCCGTTCGCTGTACGAGCCGGTGATGCAGCGGATGCGCGAGCTGGGCGGCCAGGGCGTGCTCCTGTCCGGCAGCCGGGACGAGGGCGCGTTGCTGGGGACGGTCAAGCCGCAGGCGCTGCCGCCGGGCCGAGGGGTGTTCGTCTCGCGGCGGATCGCCACCGGCCAGATGGTGCAGACCGGCTGGCTGCCCTCGGCATAACCCCGCGGATCCGTCACACACGGTGAGCACAGGGGCCGGACCCGTCGGGGTCCGGCCCCTTCGCGTCCCACGTGCTGAAACGTTACCTAGATCTTTACCGCCGACGGCTGCGGTTCCCGTACCCGGCTCGGGGGCCGGCGGACCGTTCCGGGCCGCCTGGGTGAGACGCCTCCATGCCCTCACTTCACCTTTGAATGGCGCGCTTCAATGCGCAGTTCACCTTTGATTCATATGCGATACGGCGAGGATGATAACTCGGACATACTTGACAATTACCGTGCGCGATCATGAGATCGCATGTTTATGCGGTGTTCCGCAACGGATTCCGAAGCGATTCGGCCGTTGACTCACTTATAACGCCCAAGGTTCCATGGCGGCCCGGGAGCGACAGGACCAGAGACCCAGAGACAGCCGGTGGAGGCGATAGCGCTCCCTCCCCAGGACCGCACAGAGCCGATCGGATGCCACATGACCGACACGCTTCGCCCGCCACGCGCCGTAGCCCCCGCCACGGCCGTCGAGGGCGCCGCCCCGCAGAAGCTCAAGCGCTCGATCGGCGTCGTCGGCGGCACACTGCTCACCCTCTCCTGCGTCACGCCGGCCTCCACGCTCTTCGTGATCGTGCCCGACCTCTTCGCGAGCATCGGCAGCGCCACCGCCCTGGCCATCGCGATCGGCTCGGTGCTCTGCATCGCCGTGGCGTTCTGCTACTCCGAGCTCGGCACCCTGATCCCCAGCGCCGGCGGCGAGTACGCGATGGTCGGCACCCTGGCGGGCAAGCTGGCCGGCTGGCTGGTCTTCGTACTCTCCCTGATCGTGGTGATGATCGTCCCCTCGGTGATCGCCCTCGGCACCGCCGAGTACCTCGCCCCGGTGATGCACGTCAACGAGGCCGTCGCCGGCGCCGTGGTGATGCTCGCCGCCACCCTGGCCGGCCTGCTGGACCTGCGCGCCAACGCCTGGATCACCGGCGTCTTCCTGGTCCTGGAGGTCGTCGCGGCCGGCGTCGTCTCGGTGCTCGGCTTCACCCACGCCAACCCCGACGCCCCCAGCCTGCTGCACGGCGTGGTCGCCGGCGAGGACGGGACCGCCGGCGCCGTGAAGATCGGCGCCGTCGTCGGCGCGCTGGGCATCGCGCTCTTCATCACCCAGGGCTTCTCCACCGCGGTCTACCTCTCCGAGGAGCTGGAGAACCCGCGCCGCAACGTCTCGCGCACCGTCCTGTGGACCCTCGGCATCTCCGCCGCCGTCATCCTGATCCCCGTCGTCGCGATCACCGTCGGCGCGCCCGACCTGCAGACCCTGACCTCCGGCGGCATCTCCGGCCTGGTCGAGACGTGGAGCAACTCCGCCGTCGGCACCTTCGTCAGCCTCTGCGTCGCACTGGCCATCATCAACGCCGGCATCGTCATGGTGATCCAGAACTCCCGGGTGCTGTTCGCCTCCGCCCGTGACAAGGCCTGGCCCGAGCCGGTCAACAAGGCCTTCTCCACCCTGGGCCGCTTCGGCTCCCCCTGGGTCGCCACGCTGGCCGTGGGCCTGCCCGGCGCCGCGCTGTGCTTCGTCGAGGGCGAGCTGCTGAGCGAGATCACCGGCGTCGCGGTGACCGGGATGTACCTGCTGGTCGCGGTCGCCGCGCTGCTCTCCCGCCGCCACCACCACAAGCACGCCGCCGCCTGGCGGATGCCGCTGTGGCCGGCCGTGCCGATCGTGCTGATCCTGGTGCTCGGCTACATCATCACCCAGCTGGAGACCACGCCCCTGCTGTGGACCGGCGGCATCGTGGCCGCCGCCACCCTCTACTGGCTGGTCTACCTGCGCCCCCGCCAGGACACCCACTGGGTGATCACCCTCCCCGAGGACGAGCGGGCCTCCTGACCCCCGCCCCTCCCCCACGACAGCGGTGCCCCGGGCCTCCTCACCGGCCCGGGGCACCGCCGTGTCACGTGCGCCGCGACTACTTCTTGAGCTTCCACGCGGGGGCGAGCACGATCGCCCTGAGCTGCTCGTTGCTCAGTGCCGGGGCGGTGCGGGTCGCGGCGGAGCCCTGGCGGGCGCCGTTGAAGGCGCTGATCACCACGCGCAGACCGTCCGGGCGCAGGGTGTCCACCGTCCACATGGACGGGGTCCCGTTCTCCTTGCGCGTGATCACCCTGGTGCCGTCCGGCAGCGTCTCGGCGCCTTCGAACAACCTGGCCTTCCCGCCGTCGACCTTGCCCGCCTTCGGGTCCCCGACGTCACCGCTCCAGTCCTGGACGTTGATCTGCACCAGGCTCTTGCCCTTGCCGTCGTCGACCACGAAGTCGGCGAAGCCCCACTGGCCGCCGGACTCGGACGGGCTCAGCCCGGCCGGGAGCAGCCCGGTGACCGTCGCCGTGATCTCCTCCTTGCTCCACTCCTTGCTCGTGTCGCGCGGCTTGGCCGGCAGCGGGTCGGGGATCGCGGCGATCACCCGGTCCCAGGCCCGGTCCGTCACGATCGCCTTCAGCTGCTCCGGCGACAGCGGCGGGGTGGCGCGGCTGACCGGCGCGTCCTTCTCCGCCGCCGCGTTCCACTCGGAGAGCTCGATCAGCCGGCCGTCCTTGCCGACCAGCTTGGCGTGCCAGTTCTTGGTGTCCACCCGGCGGTCCGGGTACTCGTAGCCCTGGAGGACGGTCAGCGTGGAGCCGTCCGCCAGGACGGTGCTGGAGCAGGCGTCGAACTGGACGTACTTCTTGTCGGGGCAGGTGTTCTCGGTGAACCCGGGGCCCCCGTTGAGCGGGTACCTGCCGAGCGAGACGCCGACGGCCGCCTTGCCCTTGCCGTCGTCGAGGACCACCGAGGCGACCGCCATGGTGCCGCCGCCGTACGGCTTGCCACCGGGGTCGGTGCCGCGGACGAAGCCGGGGGTCACCGTGGCGCCCTGCGGGAGCATGCCCTTGAACACCGCCAGCACCTCCTCGCCGCTCATCGCCGCCGGCTTGGCGGCCGTGGCGGACGGCGCCGGGGCGGACGGCGTGGCCGGGGTCCCGGAGCCGGCCGCGGCCACGGCCGTGGCGGCCGGGTCCTGGCCGGAGGGCGAGCCGGTCAGGTAGAAGGCCCCGGCGCCGACCAGGGTCAGCGCGGCCGCGCCGCTCACCACGGCCGCCGCGGAGCGACGGCGCCAGCGGCGGCGGCCACGCGCCATCCCGCCGGCCGTCAGCGCGGACTGCTCAGCCTGGAAGCCCTCACCGGTGCGGGTGAGCGAGTAGAGCAGATCGTCCTCGAAGCGGTCGGTCGGGTCGTTCCGGTCGTGCTCGGACATGCGTGGTCACCATCTCTCGGAAGTGGTCGGTACGGGACGCCCGGCAGGTGTGCGACAGCTACCCGGCGGCGGAACCCGGCGGGTGCTGATCACCGGCCGGTCGGCGGGTGCTCCACGGATGCCCGGCGGATGCTCGGCAGGTGGTCAGCGCGCGGCCAGCTCGGCCAGCGAGTCGCCGAGCAGCACGCGCAGCCGGGCCAGCGCACGGCTGGTACGGGTGCGCACCGCGCCCGAGGAGCTGCGCAGCGCCTCGGCGGTCTCCTCGACGCTGCGGTCCTCCCAGTAGCGCAGCACCAGCACCGCGCGGTCCTTGGCGGGCAGCCGGGCGAGCGCGTCCAGCAGCGTCAGCCGCAGCGTGGCGTCGGTCTCGCGGGCCTCCCCCTCGGGCAGCTCCCCGGTGGGCCGTTCGCCGCTGGAGCGCAGCCGCTTGTGGGCGAGGAAGGTGCGCACCAGCACGGTGTGCGCGTAGGCGCCGGGGTTGTCGATGCGGTGGCCGCCGGTCCAGGCGCTGCGCCGCCACAGGACGTACATCCGGCTGAGGGTCTCCTGGACGAGGTCCTCGGCCTGGTGGGTGTCGCCGCTGGTCAGCAGGCAGGCCGAGCGGTAGAGCTGGCCGGTGCGACCGGAGACGAGTTCCAGGAAGCCGGCGTCCTTCGCCTCGCGTCCCGCGCCGATCCGCCCCATACCCCCGCCGCCCCCTCACCGGTCCTGCCTGACACCTCTTGGATGCGGTGGGCGGGGCGGGATGTTACAGACGTCCGGGAAATTCTTCCGAAGCCGATGGATCGTCAGACCATGGGCCTGCGACGGTGATCGCGGAGCACCACGGTGCCGCCCACGAGCAGCGCGACCAGCAGGCCCGCGATGCCGAGGACGTAGGTCGCCGTCCGCCGGTCACGGTCGGCCTGGGTCTCCCCGAGGCCGAGCGGCCGGGGAACGATCGGCGCGGCGGCCAGCGCCACGGGGGCGTCCGGGACGGCGTCCAGCGGGGGCGCCGCGGGCGCGTTGGTGACGGCCTTCAGCGGGTCGACCACGCCCCAGCCGATGAAGGGGTCCTTGTCGCGCCGGTTGCGCTGGGCGGTCTGCTCGATCCGGGCCCGCACCTGGCGGGGCGTCCAGTTGGGGTGCAGCGAGAACAGCACCGCGGCCAGCCCCGAGACGTAGGGGGCGGCGAAGCTGGTGCCCTGGTCCACGCACTGCCCGCGCCGGGGGACGGTGGTCAGCATGTCGACCCCGGGGGCGGCGACGTCGACGAACTCACCGTACTGGGAGAACGTCGCCCGCTCGTTGTTGCGGTCGGAGGCGCCGACGGCGAGCACGGTCTCGAAGGCGGCCGGGTAGGTGTTGCCCTCCTTGCCCTCGTTGCCGGTGGAGGCGACGATCAGCACGTTCTTGGCCTCGGCCAGGTCGACGGCGGCCTTCAGGGCCTCGGCGCCGCCGAAGCGCGGTCCGTCCGCGCCGCGCACGTCCTGCGAGATGTTGATGACCTTCGCACCGCTCTGGATCGCGAGGTTGATCGCCTCGGCCAGCGAGGCCACGTCGCCGTTGCCCTCGGCGTCGTTCTGGCGGATCGCCAGGATCTTGGACTTCGGTGCGAGGCCGACGAACCCGGTCGCCTCGTAGGGGGTGGCGGCGATGATGCCGGCCACCTTGGTGCCGTGCCCGACGAGGTCCTGCTTGCTGCCGCCCCCGACGAGCTTCTTGTCCTTGTCCTTCAGCAGGGAAGGCCCCTCGACCACCCTCCCCTGGAGCTGCGGGTTGGTGTCGTCCACGCCGGTGTCGATCACGGCGACCAGGACGTTCTCACCCATCGCCCGGCCGTCCTGCCAGAACTGGTCGAGCAGCACGCGCTGCAGCGACCAGGGCACGGCCTTGACGTCGGGGGCGTTGGCCGGGCAGTCACCCGAGCCGGATATCGCGAGCCGCGCGCCGGGGTCCGCGTACGCCGGGGCCGCGCCGAGGCCGCCGAGGACCGTCAGCGCGACCAGTGTCGCGGCGGCCCTGCGGTAGTTCGGACCGGACGGCTTGGTACCCCTCATGATTCCCACCCGTGATCGCGCGCGAGGGCGGGTGCCCGTGTGCCGGACACCCGCCCATGACCTACGGCCTGCCTCCCTCAGCGGGAGCGACAGGTCACTGCCAGAGACCGGCGTTGTTGCGCTCGGTGCTCTGGTAGCTCTCGGCCGCCTTGTCCAGCGTGGAGGCGATCTGCTGCAGGACCTGCTGCAGGTCGGTGGCGCGCTGGTCCCACTTCTGCTGGTGGGCCTGGTAGCCCTGCTGGGCGGCACCCTCCCAGGTGGAGGCGATCTTCTGCACGCCGGACTTCAGCTCGGAGAGCTGCTGGTCGATGCGCTGCGCGGTGCTGCGAACCTCGGAGCCGGCGCCGCGGACGGTTTCGAAGTTGACGAGAATGTGGTCGGACACGATGTCTCCCTGTCGAGGATTCGGGCATCCCTCCCGGGGATGCGCCGAGGGGCGACGCGGTTGCGTCAGGGCGTGGGGGCCTGGAGGCCCGCTCAGCTCTTGAACGCGGCCTGCTGCTCGGCCTCGGTGACGGAGTAGTGCTTGGTGGTGAGCTCGATCGCTTCCTTGATCGCGGTCAGCGACTTGTTCAGCTCGACCGCGTCCTCGTTGAAGCGGGTCTGCAGCGCCTTGTAGGCCGTCGCCGCCGTGCCCTGCCAACCCGCCGCGACCGAGCCCACGAGGCTGTCGAGCCTGCGGATCTCGCCCTGGATCTGCTGAATGACCTCGCCCATGTGCTTGGCGAAGCCGTTCATCTCCTCAGCGGTCATCTTGAACTGACCAGCCATGATTACCGTCCCCCATGAGACAGACATCGGAATCCGGGGCGGTCTCTGTCACGTACCCGCCCCCTCGACACCACGGTGTGGTGATGTCCTGGAGCACTGTAGTCGGCACACGCAGCTCGCCCAACACCGGGGAGCGTTGGTTACCAGACCATGACACTTCCACCAACTCTCCTGCCACACATGGCGGCAGGCGCCCCGGAGCGACCGGGACGCCCGCGCCGCCCGGCGGCACGATCCGTCAGGCGTCCTGCTGCTGGGCCGCGTTCTTGGTGTTCAGGGACGGTCCGGACGGCACCAGGCTCGACCACTCACGGGGCACCGGGACCGGCTTCAGGTCGCGGAAGCCCAGGCGGGCCTGCGCACCGCCGTTCTCCTCCTGGGTCTGCGGGGCCGCCGGCGCGGTCGGCTGCGCGGACGGGGTCGCGGGGGCCGTCGGCGCGCCGCTCGCCCCCGCCTTCGCGCCCTGCGCCTTGCCGCCGTCCGCGTTGGCCTGCACCGAGTAGCGCAGCCCCGTCTCGGTGATCAGGAAGTCGGTGCCGGAACCGTCCGGACCGCCGTCCAGCGCGCGGTAGAAGAGACCGTGACCGGGCGTCACGTACGCCGTGCCCGAACCGCTGCCGTACCGGGCCGGGTAGTCCGGGCCGGCCCAGACGCTGCGCCGGGGCGTGCGGCCGTCCGCCTCGACCCCGTCGAAGGTGCTGCACACCACCACCCGGGCGTCCTTGGGCGCCTGCCAGTTGTTGGCCTGCTCGCCGGGACGGGTCGGCCAGTCCGCGGCCAGCCCGGGCAGCTTGCCGTCGTTCGGCCGACCCGCGCCGAAGCCGGCGTGGTCGGCCGGGGTCAGCTCGGAGGCCTTCGGCTTCTTGTCCTTGTACAGGTCCTGGAACTTCGGGTCCAGCCGGATCAGTTCGGCCTGGAACGGGGTCAGCGCGAACAGCTGGTTCTGGCCCACCACGTAGTTCTTGTCGCCGTACTTCACCAGCCGTCCGACCCGCCGGTCCTCCGGATTCTCCAGCGCCACCGAGGAGTTGGGGGTCTGCGCCTTCGGGTCGAAGCCGGGCAGCTGCAGGAAGGCCACCGGGGTGCCGTTCGGCAGGGTGTCCAGCCACTCCTTCTTCACCCGCTGGGGGTCCGCGGACGCCCCGAACACCGCGGCCTTCAGCGCCAGCTGCTCCCGGTCGTCCGACTTCTCCGAACCGATCAGGTGCTTGCGGCCCTGCGCGTCGACCAGGTACAGCACCGGCGCCTTCTTCTGCGGAGCCTGACCGGCCGTCTGCTGGGCGCTGACCTGCTGCTCCTCGGCCAGCTGCACCAGCAGCGCCTGGTCGACGTCCAGCATCCGGCCCTTGGCCTCCAGCGCCTTGGCCTCGTCGCCGCCGGTCAGGAACACCGCCTGGTTGACCGTCTCGCCCTTGGCGTCCGAACCCGGACGGTCGCAGACCGACCACTTCATCGGCTTGCTGGCGTTGGCCTTGCTCGGCAACTTGTCCGGCGCGTACGGGATCCCGATGGTCGGGCCGTGGTTGGCGTACGCGTCGAGCACGTCGTCCGCGACCACCACCACCTTGGCGTCCACCGGCAGGACCAGCCGCGCCGAGGCCATGTTGAGCACCTGGTGCAGCCGCTTGGTCTTCCCGTCCGGGTCGGTCAGCACCACGTACCGGGTGGTCGAGGTCTTGCCCTGGATGATGTTCTTGCCGCTGTCCCAGTCCAGCGGGGCCTTCGGCTTGAACACACCCCAGACGGCGAAGCCGCCCACCACCAGCGCCCCCACGATGACGCTGGGCAGGACGGCCTTCACCGGACGCGGCGCGTCCTCGTCGCTGCCGCCTCCGCTGGGCAGCAGGAAGGCCCCCACCGTGCGCTTGCGCGCGAAGGTGTAGGCGTTCAGCTCGTCCCGGCGTGATGCCATGCTCGTCGTCTCCCCGTGTCCGACCGACTCTCCAGCGGCCTGCCCCCGTCGCCCGCACCCGCCGGGCGTCCGAACGCCCGAACCCTCTACGATGCGGCAGCAGACGGTGAGTACGGTACGGGTACCGTTCGCCGACCGCCCAACCGGGCCGCGACAACCGATCAGAGAGGGTCACTCGGGGGATGCCAAGCCAGACCGCTCCAGGGCGACGCAGCACGTCGCAGGGCCGGGGCCCGCGCCGGGCCGGCCGCCGCGACCCGGGCCCGGACACCGCCGGCCCGCCCGTGCCCGCCGAGGGCGGCGGCGCCCCCGTGGCGATCCGCGTCCATCCCAGGCCCGGCCTGCTCGGCGGCCGCCTGAAGCTCCAGCAACTCGTACTGGTGCAGGTCGCGGTGGCGCTGGTCGCGCTCGGCTGGACCATCAGCAAGCCGGTCGCCGGGGCCTTCGGCGCCGTCGGCCTGGTCCTGGTCGTCCTCGCGCTGATCCCGCTGCGCGGACGCACCATCCCGGAGGCGCTCAAGGTGCGCGCCGCCCTGAGGGCCCGCCAGAAGAAGGCCCGCGGCAACGTCCCGCCGGCCGGCACCGACCCCGCCCTCGCGCCGGCCCTGGAGCTCGAACCCGGGCTGCGCACCTGCACCCACGCCACCGAGACCGACATCGGCGGCCGCCCGATGCGCCGTGAGACCGGCATGGTCGGCGACGGCACCTTCCTCAGCTCGGTGCTGCTCGTCCAGGCCAAGGACCAGCCGCTGCGCCCGGTGCGCACCGCGCTGCCGCTGCCGCTGGACGTCATCTGCTCGGCCCTGCGGGTGGACGACATCGCCCTGGAGTCCGTCCAGCTGGTGCAGCACACCCAGCCCGCGCCGGCCCCGCACCTGCCCGAACAGTCGCTCGCCGCCCGCGCCTACCGCGAGCTGCCCGACGGCACCGCCACCCCCGGCCTGAGGCTCACCTGGGTCGCGCTCAAGCTCGACCCGGAGCGGGCCGCCGCCGCCGTGCGCGCCCGCGGCGGCGGCGAGGAGGGCGCCCGCAAGGCCCTCCAGCGGGTCACCGACCAGCTGGCCGGCCGGCTCAACGGCGCCGGGTTCTCCGCCACCGTGCTGGACGAGCGCGAGCTGATCGCCGCACTCGCCATCTCCACCTGCGCCAACCCGCTGGCCGTGGCCGGCCGGCAGGGCACCGGAAGCGGCGGCGGCAGCGGCCGGCGCACCCAGGAGAGCAACCGGTTCTGGCGGATCGACGACCGCTGGCACAGCACGTACTGGATCTCCCGCTGGCCGCAGCTCAGCCGCCCCGGCGGCTCCGGGCGGACCTCCGCCCCGGACCTGGTCAACCTGATCACCGGCACCCCGGCGCTCGCCAGCACCTTCAGCCTCACCGCCGGGCACGGCACCGGCGGCTCGGTGACCATCAGCGGACACGTCCGGGTGACCGGGCGCAGCGAGAGCGAGGTGGTCCAGGTCGGCCGCCTGGTCGAGGCCCGCGCGCAGAGCGCCGGGCTCGGCCTGTCCCGGCTCGACCGCGAGCAGGCCCCCGGCCTGCTCGCCACCCTGCCCCTGGGAGGGACCTCCTGATGGCGTACCAGACCTTCCCCAGCACCCCGCCGCAGGCCGGCGACCGGCCCCGGGCGCGGATCCTGCCCGGCTTCGGGCTGCGCGGCCCGCGCCGCGAGAAGCACGTGCTCACCACCGAGGACCTCGGCGCGATGTCCTTCCCGGTCGGCGACGACGGCGTGGTCATCGGCATGGACCCCGGCCAGCAGCCCGCCGTGCTCGGGCTGTTCCGGCCCAGCGCCTACGACATCGTCCTGGTCGGCGGCGTCTGGACGGCCCAGGTCATCGCGCTGCGCGCCGCCGCGACCGGCGCCCGGATCGCCGTGGAGACCGCCCGCGCCCACCTGTGGGGCCCGATGGCGCAGGCCGCCGGCGGCGGCCAGCCCTGCGTGACCGTCCACCAGGTCGGACGGCTCGGCCCGCAGGGCGCCTCGGTGACCTCCCCAGTGCTGGTGGTCCGCGACCTCGGCGCCCGCCCGCCGCGCAGCCGGCTCTCCGCCGCGCCCTGGCAGACCACCCTGACCGTGCTGCCGTACCTCGGCCCCAACGCGGCCCGGGTGCTCAACGCCGCCGACCTGGTCGGGGTGCAGCGGGTCATGCCGCAGGAGGCCGAACTGATCGGACGGGTGCTCTCGCTCGGTGACCAGGACGTCGCCTCGCTGCCGAGCCTCGGCGACGACATCACCCTGTGGGCCACCCGGATGCGCCGTCAGTACGTACGCGCCGTTCCGGGGGCCGCGGAGCAGCAGGTCCTGGGGGGTCCGCGCCGGACGGACTGAGGCTCGCCCGGTCCCCGCGGGGACGCCCTCGCGGGGTTCCGGGTCCCGGACGGGATCGGACTCCGCCTTCAACGGGACCCGGCACACGGCCTAGTCTTTGATGCGGCAACGGCACCGCGGACAGCGGCTGCGTACACGAGGGAGCCCAAGGTGAGCAGCGATCGGGACGGCGTCTACGTCGGCGACAACGCGGCGGAGGACGACGACGACTGGTCCGACGCGCCCGACTACACTCCCCCGTCCTGGTACATCCAGAGCGACTCCGGGCCGGGCTCCGTGCCCGGGGCCGCGGTCGGGGCCGGTGACCCGGCGGCGCCGCCGGTGACGGTGGCCCCGACCGTGGTGGCTCCGGCCGTGGGGGTCCCCGGCGCCGCTGCTCCCGCTACGGCTGCTCCCGGCACCGCTGCTCCCGGTACCGCCGCGGCGGCGGCCGGTCCGGGCGTGCCCGGTGCCGCCGGTGCGCCCGCTGCCGTGCCGGTGCCCGTGCCCGCCGCTCCGGCTCCCGTGGAGGCCGTCCCGGCCGCGCCGATCGCGCCGGCCGGCCCGGAGCCGGTGGCCCCGGGTGCCCCGCTGACGCCCGGCGAGCCCGTGGCACCGGTCGCCCCCGTGGCGGCACAGCCGGTGCCCGCTCCCGCCCCGGCGCCCGCGCAGCCCGAGGTGCCGCACGTGCCGTACGGCGCCGCGCAGGCCCCGGCGCCGGCGCCCGCCCCCGAGCAGCAGCACCAGATCGCGGCCCCGTCGGCCGCGCAGCCCTGGCCCCCGGCCGAGGCGGCCTATCAGCAGCCCGGACCCGGCGTGCCCGGCCCCGCCCAGGCGTACCCGGCGCAGCCCGGCCAGCCTCAGCAGCCGTACCCGCCGCAGGCCCAGGACCCGCAGGCCGCCTGGGCCGCGGCCCAGCAGGCGCAGCAGGCGCAGGCGGCGGCGCAGGCCCAGCAGGTTCCGTACGGACAGCAGGCCCAGCAGCCCCCGGCCCCGCAGGCCGTCCAGCCGCCCGGCCAGCAACAGCCCACCCAGCCCGTGCCCGCCCAACCCCAGCCGCAGCCGCAGCCGTACGCCGACCCGCAGCAGGCCCAGCAGGCCCAGCAGGCCCAGCAGGCCCAGCCGTACCCGCCGCAGGCCCAGGACCCGCAGGCCCCGCCGGTGGACCCGCGCCAGGGCGGCTGGCCGCAGCCGAACGCCTACCAGCAGGCCCCACAGGCCCCGCAGCCCCCGCAGGCGGCCCAGCCGCCGCAGCCGGGCCCGGGCGGCCAGCCGTGGCAGCAGCAGGCCGGTGTCCCGCAGGCGCCGCCGGCGTTCCAGCAGTCCGCCCCGCCGCAGCAGGCGCACGGCGCCCCGCTCGGGTACACGGCCGCGGTCGAGCTGTCCTCGGACCGGCTGCTGCGCAGCCAGCCCAAGCAGCAGCGCCAGCAGCCGCGCTTCCAGTTCGGCGGCAAGGCGGCGGCCGCCGAGCGGGCCCGCCGGCTGGAGATCATCCGCACCCCGGTGCTGAGCTGCTACCGGATCGCGGTAATCAGCCTCAAGGGTGGCGTCGGCAAGACCACGACCACCACCGCGCTCGGCGCGACCCTGGCCAGCGAGCGCCAGGACAAGGTGATCGCGATCGACGCCAACCCGGACGCCGGCACCCTCGGCCGCCGGGTGAAGCGCCAGACCGGCGCGACCATCCGCGACCTGGTGACGGCCATCCCGCACCTGCGCAGCTACATGGACATCCGTCAGTTCACCTCGCAGGACCTGCACTCGGGCCTGGAGATCGTGGCGAACGACGTCGACCCGGCCGTCTCGACGACCTTCAACGACTCGGACTACCGGCAGGTCATCGACGTGCTCGGCCGGCAGTACCCGATCATCCTGACCGACTCCGGCACCGGCCTGCTCTACAGCGCGATGCGCGGTGTGCTGGACCTCGCCGACCAGCTGATCATCGTCTCCACGCCCAGCGTGGACGGTGCCTCCAGCGCCTCGACCACGCTGGACTGGCTCTCCGCGCACGGGTACGCCGACCTGGTGCAGCGCTCCATCACGGTGGTCTCCGGGGTGCGTGAGACCAGCAAGATGATCAAGATCGAGGACATCGTCGCGCACTTCCAGACCCGCTGCCGCGGGGTGGTCGTGGTGCCGTTCGACGAGAGCCTGGCGGCCGGCGCCGAGGTCAACCTCGACATGATGCGCCCCAAGGTCCGCGAGGCCTACTTCGAGCTGGCCACCCTGGTCGGCGAGGACATCGCCCGCGCCCAGCAGACCGTCCAGCAGGGCGGCTGGGGCCAGCCGCCGCAGGGCGCCGCGGTCCAGGGCCAGCCGTACCCGGGCCAGCCCGGCCAGCCGCAGCCGTACGCCGACCCGCAGCAGCCGTACCCGCCGCAGGGCCCCGGCGGCCACCCGGCCGCCCAGCCCGCCCCGGGCGCGCCCTGGGCCCCTCAGCCGGGCCAGGCC